>JBBSAS010000006.1:0-17821 GCA_038252055.1 Candidatus Limnocylindrales bacterium | reverse complement strand
CTGCCCCGGCCGCCCGGCTCGACCGACGAGGCGGACGGCGAAGTCGCGACCGCCGCGGCGAACCCCGTTCCTCCGATCCGGGCGCGGGTGCCTCGCCTCGAGATCGGCGCGGCGGATGCAGTCGACCGGGCCCTCGACGTCGATCCCGCTCGGCGGCCGGCTGCCGCCGAGATGGCGGCCGCGTTCGCGAGGGCGGCGGCCGGGGAGGCCGTGACGGCTGAGGCGCCGCAGGGCCGATCGATCCTGGCGGCAGCCACTCCCCCCGGCGCGCGTGGCGCCGCGAGCCGGCTCAGGGCCGACAGCCCACCCGGTGCCGGCAGACCGCCCCCAGAGCCGACAGCTGCGAGTCGGCCGCGCAAACCGCTCCCGGATCCGGGGCCCGACTACCACGGCCCCGGGATGTGGAGCGGCGAGCTGGTCGCCGTCATCGTCGTGGTCATCGTCATCATCGGCCTCGTCATCCTCTTCGGCGGGCGACCGGGCTGACGGGGCCCGACCCCGACGTCACCCGACCCCGACGCCAGGGGGCCCGCGCCGCGACGGTCGCCCTGCCGGGGGCACCCTACGTTGGCGCGGCTACACTCGCTCCGTGGACGCATCGAAGCCGCAGCCCCCCGACGAGATCGTCGCCCTCGCCCGTCAGCGCACCGGCGCTCGAGCCACCGGCGACTGGCCGCGCGCCGACGCACTCCGCGCCCAGATCGAGGCCGCCGGGTGGAAGGTGATCGACCGGGGAACGGCCTTCTCGCTCGAACCGGCCGCGCCACCGACCGTGAACCAGGACGGCGACGTCCGGTACGGCACCGCGGCCGATCTTCGCTCCGTGCTCGACGAGGCGGCGACCAGCCGGTTCACCGTGGTCCTCGTGGCCGACGAGCGGCCGGACCGCCTGGCACGGGTTCTCGCCGCGCTGCGACTCCACGGCCCCCCGGGCACCCAGGTCGTGGTCGTCGCCAATGCCCCGTCGCCCGAGCAGGAGTCCCGCCTCGCCCCGGGCAGCGACGACGTCGCCCCGATCGGCGGGCTCGAGCCGGAGGTGATCCGGACGAGCGCGCGTCTCGGTCGCGCGACGGCCCTCAACGTCGGCCTCCGCCGGGCACGTGGGGCGATCGTCATCCTCGCCGACGGCTCGCTCGAGCCAACCGGCGACGCGCTGGCGCCGCTGGAGCCGGCGCTCGCCGACGCGACGGTCGCCGTCGTCGGCGCCGCGGGGCGGCGCGGGCCGGATCTCCGCCGGCTCGGAGCAAGTTCCGGTCCCGAGGTCGACGTGGTGGACGGCTCCTGGCTGGCGTTTCGGCGCGACGACCTCGCTGCGCTCGGGCCGGGCGGCCCGCTCGACGAGAAGCTCATCGGCGAGCGCCATCTCGACACGTGGTGGAGCCTCGCCCTCCGCATGGGCAACGACCGCGACCGGCCTCCAAGGCACGCGCGACTCCTGCCACTCCCCCTCGGCCCGACGGCACTCACCGATGCGCCGGACCGGCCCGCCGACCCACGAGAAGCGGCGAGCGTGGCCGCGCACGCTGACCGTCTCGCCCGGCGGGCCTTCTACCGGACCCTGGACCGCTTCGGCCGAACCCCGGCGCTCTTCTCGGCGGCGGCCGACGGCCGACCGGAGCCCGACTGACCGCTGCCGCGACGTCGCTCGCGCCGACGCGGGCGGCCCCATCCGGCCGGCCGGGAACGGCGAAGAGAGGTTGTGAACGTGACCGCCTCCCTGCCGTTGCTCGCATTCCCGCTTTCCGTGGGCGGAGAGGCATCGCCCCGTTGGTATACTCCGGCGGTCCCGCGGAGCAGTGCCCTGCCGCGGGTCGGCGGCCGGCGCAGGACCTTTGCACCGGCGACGACGGAGTCTCCCGTGCCTGACCAGACCCTTGCCCCGGGGATCGAGGAGCGCCGAGCCGAGGAGGCCGCGCTCCTCGTCCGGATTCGCGACCGCGACGAGCGTGCCATCGAGGACCTGTACGGCCGCTACTCGCGCCCCCTCTACTCGCTCGCGTACCAGGTCACCGGGTCGGACCGCTTCGCCCAGGACGTCGTCCAGGAGGTCTTCGTCGCCGTCTGGAAGGATGCCGGCCGGTTCGACCCGAGCCGCGGCGCGGCATCGTCCTGGCTCTTCGCCCTCGCACGCCACAAGGCGATCGACCTCGTTCGGCGCGAGGCAAACGTCCGGAAACACACCGCCGACGTGGACCTCGAGTTCCGCGAGGCGGACGACGACGTGGATCAGGAGGCGTGGCTCCGACATCGGAGGGACACCGTCCGGGCGGCGATCACGGCGCTCCCCGAGTCCCAGCGCACCGCGCTCGAGCTCGCCTTCTTCGGCGGTCTGACCCACGTCGAAGTGGCCGAGCAGCTCGGCATCCCGCTCGGGACCGCGAAGACGCGGATCCGGACCGCCCTCCTGCGGCTCCGCGACATCCTCGGGCCGAGCCTTTCCGAGCTCGATCCGGGCCCGGTCGCATGAGCCACCAGGCCTTCCTGGAGCTGGCCGCCGGCGCGGCGCTCGAGGACCTTGACGCAACGGAGCAGTCCGCGCTCGACGATCACCTTCCCACCTGCGGGTCGTGCCGAATCGCCGCATGGGAGCTCGTGGACACGACCGGGCTCCTCGCCCTCGCCGCCCCGCAGCGCCGACCGCCGGCCTCGCTGCTCGGCGAGATCCGGGCCGCGCTGGCGGTCCCGGCCATCACCCCGGCGCAGGCCGCGCCGGCCGCGCCAGCCCTCGCGATCCTCGCGCCGGACGCGCCGGTCCCCGCGCCGGAGCGGCCGATCGACACACCAACGGGCGCCGCGAGCGCAGCCCCCGTGGACCTCGGCGCCGTGCGCCGGGAGCGCGACCGCTACCGCCGGCTCTCCATCGCGGGGCTGGCCGCCGCGGCGGTCCTCGCGATCGCGGTCGGTGCGCTCGGGGTCACGGCGGGGAGCCTTCGCTCCGACCTTGCCGCGACGACCGCGGAACGGAATGCGGCCGTCGCCCGGCTCGCGACCACGGACGAGGCCATGGCCGTGGTCCTCGCCCCGGACCACGCGACCGCGTCGCTCGCGCCGGATCCCCCCGCGGCCGGGGCAGCCGTCTACGTCGTCTACCGGCCCGGCACCAGCGAGGCCTGGATGATGGCGGCGAACCTCCCGGCGACGCCGGCTGGCTCGGTCTACCAGCTCTGGGCGGCGGACGCGACCGGCGCCCACCCGCTCACGACCTTCACCTGCGACGGGAAATCGGCCTGCATGGCGCCCTTCCGCGTGGACCTCGCCACGGCCGATGCCGCGATGATCACCGTCGAGCCGGACGGCGGGACGCAAGGTGAGCCCGGCCCCCAGGTCGCCTTCGGGACCCTGCGCGGCTGACCGTCCGCCCCGGGGCGAACCGCGTGAGCGAGCGTCCTGCGCGCCCGGCTCGAGCGGATGCTCAGAGAGCGAGCGGCCCCAGCAGGACGGCTGCGACCACCACGACCACGACCGCCGCGACCGCGCCGCCGCGTCCCAGGGTCACGAGCCGGCGGTCGACGGAGGCGATCGCGCTCGACGGGCCGGCCATCCCCGAAGCACCGCCCGGCTGCGCCGGCTGCTGCCAGTACGAGGCGAGCGTCGAGCGGATCGGCGGCAGCACGAAGCCGAGCCAGAGACCGCCGAGAAGACCGCCGACGTGAGCCGCGTTGTCGATCGACATGTTGGCGATCGCGCCGACCCCGAAGCCGAACACGAGGTTGATGACGACGAGGACGCCGATCTGGCTCATGAGGGCGCGTCCGCGCCCGTCGAGCACGGGCCGGTGGATCGCGCTGACGACGATCAGGACGCCGCAGAGCCCGAAGATCGCGCCGGACGCGCCGACGCTCGGCGCAGGTCCGCCGACGAGGAAGGAGGCGGCGGATGCCGTGGCCGCAGTCAGGACGTAGAGCAGCAGGAAGCGGGCCGACCCGTAGAGCTGCTCCACGAGCGGGCCGACGAGGTAGAGGAAGTACATGTTGAAGCCCAGGTGAAGCCATCCGCCGTGGACGAGCACGGGCGAGACGAGGCGCCACCACTCCCCGTCGGCGAGACCCTGCTTGTCGAGCCAGAGTAGGGTCAGCAGGTCGGTCCCGGACGACTGCATCGCGAGGATGGACACCACGACCGTGACCGCGATGATCGCGTAGGTCGCCCTCGGGCCGGCCACGTCCGCCCGGCTCCGGGAGAAGTAGCGCTGGGCCGCCCGGCCATCGCCGAGCTCCTTGTTGAGCCAGCCGAGGCGCGAGGCGATCTCGGCCCGGTCCTGGGCCGGGGCACGCCGCTCGGCCTCCCGGTAGGCGTCCCGGGCGCCGCGGAGATCGCCCTCGCGGACCCGGGCCGCGGCCACCTGGCGGTATGCCCGGTAGGTGGACGGGTTCTCCGGCAGCCGCGACGCCTGCACCCAGCACTGGAGCGCGCCCTCATCGTCGTCGAGCCGGTAGAGCGCCTCCCCGGCGCCGACGAGGGCGGCCGCGGTGAGCGCGGGCTCGGGCATCCCGACGAGGCGCCCGTACGCCACCCGCGCGGTGGCGTAGTCGCCGGCCGCGAGGAGCTCGTCGGCGCGCGCAAGGAGCGCGGCCGCGCTCTCCCGGTCAAGCGGACCGGAAACGGTGGGGTCGGACGTGGTCGGGCCGATCATCGGGCGACCCTAGCAGAAGGGCAGGAGGATCGCCGCGCCGCCAGGTGGCCAGCACCGCCGGGCGGGTGACGCGGATCCTCCAGCCGAGAGCGTCGAGGTAGACTCACGACCATGTGCGGACGCTTCACCCAGCAGCGCCCGAGCGCGGAGCTCGCCGCCCTCTTCGACGCCGAAGACCGCGCGCAGAGCCCCGGCGGACGCTTCAACCTGGCGCCCCAGCAGTCCGGGCTCGTCGTTGTCGAGCGCGAGGACCTCGGCCGGGCGATCGTTCCCTTTCGGTGGGGCCTGATCCCGACGTGGGCGAAGGATGCCCGGATCGGGAACCGCCTGATCAACGCCCGGGCGGAGACGGTCGCGACCACCCCGGCCTTCCGCTCGTCGTTTGCGAAGCGCCGCTGCCTCGTCCCCGCCGACGGCTTCTACGAGTGGGAGCGGATGACCCCGGAGATCCGGCAGCCGAACCTCATCCGGCGGACCGACGGCGACCCGATGGCCTTCGCCGGCCTCTGGTCCGTCTGGCGCGACCCGACGACCCCCGACGCCGAACCCGTCCGGACGTTCTCGATCATCACGACCGGGGCGAACGCGACGATGGCACCGATCCACGACCGGATGCCGGTCATCCTCCCCGCATCGGCCTGGGCGACCTGGCTCGCACCTGCCCCGGGCGAGCCCGGCGAACTCCTGGCGCTCCTCCAGCCCGCGCCGGACGGCCTTCTCGAGGCCTATCCGGTGTCGAAACGGGTCAACAGCGTGCGGAACGAGGGGCCGGACCTCGTCGTGCCGCTCGGGCCCACCGGTCCAGGTCCGACGCCGGCAGCGGAGGGACGGGACGAGCCCGTGCCGGGTCCGCCCCCGTCGCTCTGACCGCTGTCCGTCGCGCTGAACGCCGGCGGTCGCGCTGCTCACCGGCCACCGATCGCCCCGCCCTGGGGGGCAGCCGCTACCGTCCGCCTCGACTCGTGGGTCGCATCAGCCGGCCGCCGGCTCCCAGCCGCCCGTCGCGGTTGCCTCGCGGAGCGCGATCGCGGGATCCACGCCGTCGTCGAGGGCAGCGGCGAGCCTGCCGACCACGGTCGCGAACGCGCCGTCGGGATCGCGCGGGGGCGCCCCGAGGACGATCGCGTCGTCGCTCACCGCAGGAGAGAGCGAGCCCGGGGCGACGACGACCACGAGCCTGGCGCCGGCGAACGACGCCGCCTCCGCGATGACCTCGACGCACCCCTCGCCGAGTGGCTGGACCGCGACGACGACCCGGTAGTCGCGCAGGTAGCGGAGGCCGAGGGTGCAATCCGCAGGATCGAGCTCGAGGCACGGCAGGGCGCGCATCGCCCGCGTCGGGACCGCCTCGTCGGCGGTGAGGTCGTCCTCGACGACGAGGCTCGCGACGACCGGCGCCTCCTCGTCCTCCGCGGGATCCGGCGCCGCGAGGCCCGTCGGACGGCCCGGGTCGCGGAGGACCGCGAGGTGTCCGATGCCGGCCCGCCCGAGGGCGATGAGGAGCTCCTCCCCGGCGCCGTCCTCGCCGACCTTTGCGAGAAGCTCCACGGCGGCACCGGCTGCGGCGGCCGCGGCGGCGATCTCGGGAGCACCACCCACGGCCATGGCGGCATCGGGCGGGAGGACCTGGAGCTCAGTGGTGCCAACGACGACGATCACGCCGTCAGCCTAGCACCGCCGTCGCGCGCTGCGGCGCCACTACTCGTGGGGGGTCTCGCCAGGATGCTGAGACTCGTCGGGATGGTGCGTCTCCCCCGGCTCGTGCGTGGACGTCGCTCGCGGGGTGGGACGGGCCGTTGGGCGCGCCGTGGCTTCCGCCTCGGCACGCTCGCTCGGGTCCGCACCCTCGCTCGGGGAGGGCTCCTCCCCGGGATCGGCGCTCTGCGAGGGCGACGGGGACGGGGACGAGGTCGGCGACGGCAGTGCAGACGGGACCGGCGACGGCAGCGCGCTGGGGCTCGGACGGCTCTCCGGGCTCGCGGGCACGATCTGCGTCGGCGGCGCGGTCTGGTCCCCGCGGCCCACGAGCCCGGCCAGGGCTCCCGCGCCCACCGCCCCGGCACCAACGACTCCCACGATGACGAGCGTGACGACGGCGAGGGCCGATCCGCGCACCGCCAGCGGACGCCCCCCGGTCCAGGCGACGCGCCAGAGGTCGCGCCAGGCAGCCAGCACGCCGCCGACCGAGCCTCGCCGGGCGGCGGACGTCCCCGCCCCGAGCGGGCTCGGCGTCGGCTCGGCGGTCACGGCCGCCATCACCCGATCGGTGAACCCGGCACCCGGACCGACGTCGTCCGTCGCGACGAGCCACTCCACCTCGCGCGCGGCCGCGAGAACCTCACCCTCGTCCGCGGGCGGCACGGCCCCGTCGAGCTCGGCCGGGTGAAATCGGTCGGCGTGTCGGTGAATGCCACTCATCGGGATTCCTCCGCCTCGAGGTCACGCCGTAGGCGCCGGAGCCCCCGGTGGAGGTGCGTCTTCACGGTCCCAAGCGGTCGGTCGCACTGGGCGGCGATCTCGCCCAGGGAGAGCTCGGCATAGAAGCGCAGGACCACGACCTCGCGGTACGGCTCCTCGAGCCCGGCCACCGCGGCCCGGATTGCGGCCGCTCGTTCCGCCCGGATGGCGAGATGCGCAGGGTCGGGGGACCCACCCATGGCCGCGGCCAGCGTCCCCTCCCCGACCGTGTCTCGGCCGCGGGCGCCCTCGCCGGCCGTCCCCGTTGACTCGATCCAGGCGACCGGACGCCGACGGCCCGCCCGACGGACGGCGATCCGGGTGGCGATGCGGGCGAGCCAGGCTCCGAACGGTCCATCGCCGCGCCACGTCCCAAGCGCCCGGTAGGCGGTCACGAATGCCTCCTGAGCGGCATCCTCGGCGTCGTGGAGATCGCCCAGGACGCGGTAGCAGGTCCGCACGACCGAGCGGGACTCGCGATCCACGAGCACGCGGAACAGGTCGACGTTGCCGGCGAGGACGGCCTCGGCGACCCGGCGCGCCTCCGGGTCGTCCGGTGGCGGCGGTCCCACTGGATCACGGCTGCTGTTCCCGATCGGTCGCACTCCTTGTGCACGGCCGCCCCGGCGGGGAGCGGGGACAGACGATACGTCCTGGTCGCACCCGCGAACCGCCCGCGGATCGTGCTTGGGCCGGGGTCCATGGGTTCCGAGCGCCTCCAGACCGGGAGCGACTGCGTCGGTCCCGCTTCGCGCGGTCGGCTCCCACCCGCCGGCCTGCTACCCCTCACGAGGCGGTCGGCGGCCGGAAGGTTTCAGGCGGCGGTGCCGTCCTCCCCGTCCCGGATGATCTCGAGCGCGCCGATGCCGAGCGCCTCGACGTCCGAGGCGACCGCTTCGGCGTCACCGACGATCACGACGCCGATCCGCTCGAGATCGAGGTGGGCCCGGGCAGCCGCGAGCACGTCGGACGCCGTCACCGCCTCGATCGCCGGTCGATAGCGATCGAGCTCGTCCTCGGGCAGCCCGTAGGTGACGAGCCCGCCGACCGCCGCGACGACCGGCCCCGGCGTCTCGAAGCGCAGCGGGAAGACACCGACGAGGTAGTCGCGAGCGGCCCGCAGCTCCGCGTCGGTGGGAGCGGCCTCGCGCATCCGGTGCAGCTCGGCGAGCAGGTCGGCGAGGGCCGGGGCGGTCGCCGACGTGTTCACCGCCGCGCGGGCGCTGAAGGGGCCTGCCTGGCGGCGCATGTCGAAGCCCGCGCTGGCGCCGTACGTGTAGCCCTTCTCCTCGCGCAGCTTCATGTTGAGGCGGCTGTTGAAGAGCCCGCCGAGGATCGCCGACATGACCGCGACGGCATGGAAGTCGGGCGTGCGGCGGGGCAGACCACGGTGCCCGACGCGGAGCTCCGACTGGACGGAGCCCGGCCGGTGGACGATGCGCACGACTGGGCGATCGAGGCGCCCGGCGTCGCTTGCCGCCGTTGCCGGCGCGCGGCCCTCCGCGGGACCCAGGTCGCCGATCAGCGGTTCGAGGATCGCCGGCAGGTCGATCCCTGCGAGGTCGCCGCCGATGACGAGGGCCGCCCGGTCGAACGAGGACCAGCGGCCATAGGCACCGGCGACGACGCCGGCGTCGATCCCGGTCACCGTGTCGGCAAGGCCGCCGGCAGGACGAGCGTACGGGCTGGCGGCGTCGTAGATCGTCGCGACGTACGCCTGGTCGGCCCGGCGGGCCGGGTCCGCCTGCGCCTGGAGGAGGTCGTTGAGGCGCTGGTCGCGGAGCCGCTCGACCTCGCGCGGCGGAAAAGCGGGCTCGAGGACGACCTCGGCGAGGAGCTCGAGTGCCGGTGCCAGCCTCGCGGCGGGAACCTCGACGCCGACGACGGTCGCGTCCCAGCCGGCATCGGCGCGGAGCGACGCCCCCAGCCGCTCGCCCGCCTCGACGAGGGCAATGGCATCGCGCCGCCGCGTTCCCTCGGTCAGCGAGCGGGCCGCGAGGACGGTCGCCCCGCCGAGGGCCGCCGGTTCGTCCAGCGCCCCCATCGGCAGCGTGAGGGCGGCCGAGACCAGCGGCCGTCCGGGCAGGTGGACGGCGAGCACGGGCAGGCCGCCCGAGAGGACGCCGCGTTCGACCGTCGGGAAGGCGAAGGGCCGCGGCGTTCCGGGCACCGGTCGCACCCCGAGCGCGACCTCGAGCGGATCGATGACCGTCATGCCCCTTCCTCCGTCTCGCCGTCCGCGATCGGCCCGGTTGGCTCGTCTCCGGCCGTGCCGCCGTCGTCCTCGGCGCCCGGTCCGGCGGCGCCGGCGGCCGGGACATACGTCATCACGACCCGGTTGTGCTCCACGAGGAGCTCCGCGCAGGCGGCCTGGACATCGGCCGGCGTCACCGCGAGGTAGCGCTCGAGCCCGCGGTTGATCTCGCCGGGATCGTCGAGGAGGGTCGCGAACATCCCGAGGCGGTCGGCCCGCTCGGCGACGCGCTGGAGCGACCCGAGCTCGTCGGTCTCGATGAGCGCCTTCGCCCGGAGGAGCTCGTCGTCGCTGATCGGCTCGACGCCGAGCCGATCGATCTCCGCGAGGAAGCCGGCCTCGACGGCGTCGATCGTCGCGTCGGGCCGGACGGTCGCCCAGCCCATGAAGACCGAGGGGCCCGAGGCGAAGGCCAGGAGGAAGGCTGCCACGTCCTGGGCGATCTGACCCTCACGGACGAGGCTGCGATGGAGCCGGCTGCCCTTGCCTCCCGCCAGAACCTGGGCCGCAATCTCGAGCGCGTAGAGGCGCTCGTCGCCGAGCGCCGGGGCGCGGTAGGCCGCGAAGATCCGCGGCAGCGGGACGCGATCCTCGACGATCTCCCGGCGCTCGCCACCGAGCGTCATCGGGAGCGGCACCGCTTCGAACCGCGGGATTGCCGAGTTCGCCGGGATCGGCCCGAAGTATTGATCGACCCAGGCGCGCGCCTGGCCAGGATCGACGTCACCGACGATCGAGAGCACCGCGTTGTTGGGAGCGTAGTGATCCCGGAAGAAGGCGGCCACGTCGGCGAGCGAGGCGGCGTCGAGATCCTCCATCGACCCGATCGTGGGGTGATGGTACGGATGATCGAGCGGGTACAGGTGACCGAGGAGCTTCTCCTGCCAGGAGCCGTACGGCTGGTTGTCGTAGCTGACCCGCTTCTCGTTCTTCACGACGGCCCGCTGGTTGTCGAGGTTCTCCTGGCTGAGCGCGTCGAGGAGGGTCGCGAGCCGGTCGGCCTCGAGCCAGAGCGCGAGCTCGAGCTGGTGCGAGGGGACGGTCTCGAAGTAGTTCGTCCGGTCGAGCCAGGTCGTCCCGTTCATCGACCCGCCGGCGGCCTGGATCAGCGCGATGTGCTCGGCCTTCGCGACGTGGCGGCTCCCCTGGAACATCACGTGCTCGAAGAGGTGGGCGAAGCCGGTCCGCCCCGGCTGCTCGTGTTTGCTCCCCACGTCGTACCAGACGTTGACAGCCACGACCGGGACGAGGTGATCCTCGCTGATGATCAGGCGCAGGCCATTGGGCAGTCGCTCGTCGGTGAAGGTCACGGTGGGGATGGGCATCGGGGCCTCTCGGCTGGGCATCGGGTGCGGATCGGTCGGGCGATTGTAGGCGTGACGCCCGTTCACCGGGCGCGAGGGGCCCGGACCGGCGCGAGGCCCGGCGCGATCGCCGAGGGGTGAGACCGACCCAGCCCGCCACCTCCCGCTGGGGCGCCGCCAGGTGCGCTTGATCGCGCCTCTCGATCACCAGGGGCCTGCTCACGCTCGGAGTTGCAACGAAGCCGCGGTCTCGCCGCATTTCGGAGCGTGGGCAGCCTCTCCACGATCGCGCAGCACGATCTCGCGTGGCAGCACGATCTCGCGTGAAGGTGCGGCGGCGAGCCGATACCGTCATCGCGGCGGCTCGCGGGAAGACGCGTCCCCGCGCCACGCGTCCCGGCGCCATGGCGTTTTCTGGACGCCCTGTGTTAGACTGTTGTCGAACAGTTGGCAGATCAAATAGGAACGACGATGGCACGCACCGCACAGGCTCCGGAGGCTCCACGCGCGTCCCGGCCGCTCGTGCGCGACATGACCGGCACCGGCTCGTCGACCGTCGCGACCGCGCCCGAGGTGCTCCTCGAGGCCCGGCCCGCGGTGGACTTCGTCGTCAGCCTGATGCTCGACACCGAGCCCGAGCTCCTCCCCGCCGATCAGGACTGGCTCGCCGCGTCGCGCGCCTCGCTCTCCGACGCCCTCCGGCGCGATCTCACCCGCGTCATCGGCGACGGGCTCGGGTCAGAAGGGATCGGCCGAGCCATCGCGCCGCTCGTCGTGGAGGCACCCGAGGTTCGCACGGTGGCCGACGTGCTCGCCCTGGCGGCCCGCCTGACGGCCCGCGACCTCGTGCGGTCCTGCTGCGACGGCGAGGAGACACGGGCCGCCGTAGACCTCGCGATCCGCGTCCTCGACGGCGAGCCGGACCAGCGCGACGCCGCGGTCGCTGCGTGGCCCGAGTCGTATCGGGCCGGCATCGGTCGCCTGCTCGACGATCCAGGGCGCGAGCTCCGCGCCCTGCGCCGGATCCTGCGGGCCTGGAGCGAGCGCTTCGCCCCGATCGAGCCCCGAATCGCCGCCATGGAGCAGCGAGACGTGGACGCGAGGCGCGCGGACGTCGACCGGTTCCCCCTCGCAGACCTCGTGGAGCGAATCACCGGCGGCGTTCGCTGGAGCCCCGATCCGGCGACGCGACGCCTGGTCCTGAGCCCGAGCTACTTCGCCCGCCCCTACAACTATGTCTTCGGGGGTCGCGACTGGCACATGTTCGCCTACCCGCTGGCCGACGCGGCCCTCGGCGCCGATGCCGACGCCGCCCCGGCCGCGAGCCTGCGGCTCTTCAAGGCGCTGGGCGACGAGAGCCGCCTGCGGATCCTTCGACTCCTCGCCTCGGGCGACCTCTACCTGACCGAGATCGCCGACCGGATGGGGCTCTCGAAGGCGACGATCAGCCACCACCTGGCGCAGCTGCGCGCGGCCGGCCTCGTGACGATCACCCAGGCCGGAACCCTGACCTACTACAGCCTGCGGCGCGACCGGATCGCCGACGCCAGCGACGAGCTGGCGACCTATCTCGGCTCATCGAGCCGGTAGCCGTTGTGGGCCGGTGGGGCCGCCAGGGCCCCAGCAGATCTCAAAGCAGACAAGTGTTAGATGTCAATCGAATCGGGGGGTGATGACATGCAAACGACGAGGGACCGGGCACGTGGTGTCGCGCCGGCCGAAGCGATCTTCACAGGAGACGGGACGATGAGAACGAGGGACGAGATCACCTTCCGGATGCGCCGGATCGCCGCCGAGGCGGAACGTGCGCGCCTGGCCGGCCCGCAGCCGCGGCTCCGCCAGCAGGTCGGCCACATGCTCATCGCCATCGGTCGGGCCGTGGGGGGTCCCGGCGCCGAGGCCACGGGCCGGCGCGCCATTCGGGTCCCCTGACTGCGCGCGTTGTCGACGGGCCGCAGGCGGTGGTGAACAGAGCCTCCGCCGCGCCGGACCGAGCGCGATGACGGCCGTAGGACCGGGCGTCAGGCGGAGAGGAGCACGAAGGCCGCCGCGCCGGCGAGCCCGATCGCGGCCGCGGCAAAGAAGATGAGGAGCGCCCGTACCCGGTCGGCGCGGCGGGCGGCCCCGTCCGCGACCCGCTCCTGGGCGCCGAGCGGGCCGAAGTTGCGGAGGCCGGCCAGCCCGTAGCCGGCGCAGAAGCGGAACCGCGCCTGGAGGAGGCCGACGGCGCCGCCGGCGAGCGGGAACGCGACGAGCCAGCGGGCCGACGGCGGCGCGTCGACGGCGACGAGGGCGACGGCGAGGAGGCCTGCGGCGGCGAGGGCTGCGACCCCGCTCCGTCGCCGGCGGGCGATCTCGGCGGGACCGATGTTGCAGGCCCCGGGCCGATAGGGGGAGGCGTCCTCTTCAGGGCCGAAGTCGATCGGGGCCGGCGGGACGGGAACGGGCGACATGGTCATGCCCCTTCTTCGGCAGGGAGCGGCACCCGGATGGACGCCGCGCGGGCGGTGGACGGTGCGGTCATGGACCCGCCATGCGTGCCGGGGCCGCCGGGGCCGCTGGGGTCGCCGGGCGGCACCCCCGCGTCGGGCACCCATTCGTCGAGCGGACGCACCTCGGAGAGGCGCTCCACCAGGTCCGGGTCGATCGCCTCCGCGGCGGCGACCGCGGTCTCCATCGCGGTGAGGCAGAGGACCCCCTCGGCGATCGCCGCGAGGCGGATCTCCACCGCGTCGCGGACCGGGCCCGAGCGCGGTGTCGGCGTGTTGACGACCAGGCGGACACGGCCCGATCCGATCAGGTCCAGGATCGCCACCTCGTCCGGGACGGGCTCCGCGCCCAGCTTCGCCACCGGCTCCGCGTGGTGGCCCAGCGTCGCGAGCGCCGCCCGCGTTCCCGGGGTCGCTGCGAACCGATAGCCGGCCTTCGCGAGAGCAGCGGCGAGCGGCCCGAGGAGCGCCTTGTCGCGGTCCGCGACCGAGAGAAGGGCCAGCGCGCCCTCCGGGCCCGGCGTCGGCGGCACGAGCGCGGCTCCCACGAGCGCCTTCGCCGTCGCGATGCGGACGTCGGCGTGGAGCCCGATCACCTCGCCGGTGGACTGCATGAACGGCCCGAGCGACGGATCCACGCCCCGCAGCTTGGCGGTGGAGAACGCCGGCGCCTTCACGGCAACGAACGGCCGCGGCGGCAGAAGCCCGTTCGGCCAGCCGAGGCCGGCCAGCCGCTCGCCGAGCGCGATCCGGACGGCAAGATCCACCATCGGCACGCCCGTCACCTTGCTCATGAAGGGCACCGTGCGACTGGCCCGCGGGTTGACCTCGATGAGGTAGACGCCGTCCTCGCGGACGATGAACTGGGCGTTGACCAGCCCGTGGACGTCGAGCGCCCGCACGATCCGCTCCATCGAAGCCACGATCAGCCCCTGGTCGGCCGTCGAGACGCTCTGCGGCGGGTAAACGCCGACCGAGTCGCCCGAGTGGACCCCGGCCCGCTCGACGTGCTCCAGGAGACCCGGGATGAGGACCGTCTCCCCGTCTGCGACGGCGTCCACGTCGACCTCGACCCCCTCGAGGTAACGGTCGATCCGGACCGGCCGGTCGGGATCGACCACGGTCGCCGCCGCGAGCTGCGTCACCAGGTCGTCGCAGGAGTAGGCAAAGTCGATCGCCAGACCGCCGATGACGAAAGAGGGGCGGACGATCACCGGGTAGCCGATCCGGTCGGCGATGGCCTCGGCCTCGTCGATCGAGCGGGCCATCCCGCCCTCCGGCTGGGGGATCCCGAGGCGATCCACGAGGGCGCTGAAGCGGACCCGGTCCTCGGCCTGGTCGATCGTCTCGAGCGACGCCCCCAGGAGCGGGACGCCGGCCCGGGCGAGCGGCTCGGCGAGGTTGAGCGGCGTCTGGCCGCCGAACTGCACGAAGGCCGGCAGGAGCCGTTCGCCGGGCGCGGTCTCCGCGGCGACGATCGCAGCGACGCTCTCCGGGTCGAGCGGCTCGAAGTAGAGGCGCGACGAGGCGTCGAAGTCGGTCGAAACCGTCTCCGGGTTCGAGTTGGCGAGGACCGCCTCCCAGCCGAGATCCCGGAGGCTCTCCGCCGCGCGCACGGCGCAGTAGTCGAACTCGATCCCCTGCCCGATCCGGACCGGCCCCGAGCCGATGACGAGGGCCGCCGGGCGAGCGACCGGCGGCGCTTCGGGCGGGGAGCCGGCCGCGGCGTACGTGCTGTAGAAGTACGGCGTCTCGGCCGCGAACTCGGCCGCGCAGGTGTCCACCATGGCGAAGCCCGGGACGAGCCCGAGGGCGGCCCGCGCCACGGCCACCGCCTCCTCCCCCACCCCGGCCAGGGCGGCGATCTCCCGGTCGCCGAGGGCGGCCCGCTTCGCGCTCGCGAGGAGGGTGGCGGCCGACGGGTCGGTGGCGTCCGCGATGGACGGCCCCATCGCCCGGATCCGACGCTCAAGGGCCACCGACCGTCCCAGCTCGGCCACGAACCAGGGGTTGATCCCCGTCGCCTCGACGAGGGCGGTCTCGCCCACACCGCGACGGAGGAGGGCGAGCACCCGCCAGAGGCGATTGTCGGACGGGCCGAGGAAGCGCCGGAGGACCAGCGGTGCCGCGCTGCGCTGGGCCAGGCGGGTGCTCTCGCAGGCGTCGCCCCGCTCGTCGATCCAGCGGATGACGGCGTCGGCATCATCCGCTTCCTCGGCGCCCTCGGCACCCGCCGCGCCAGGGTCACTGCCGTCACGACTGCTGAACGCGCCACCGGGCGATCCGGTGGCGCGTTCAAGCGCCACCGCGAGGTAGTCGAGCGTCGGCGTCCACTCCGGATCCTCCGCGAGGAGGCCGGCGCCCGCCTGCTCCAGGCCCCGGAGCGCCTTGTTGAGGGCGGACCCGAAGGTCCGGTCGATCGCCATCACCTCGCCGGTCGCCTTCATCTGGCTGCCCAGCGTCCGGTCGGCCCGGGGGAACTTGTCGAACGGGAAGCGCGGGAGCTTGACGACGAGGTAGTCGAGGGCGGGCTCGAACGCGGCCACGGTCGTCCCGGTCACGACGTTGGGGATCTCGGCAAGGCGTCGCCCGACTGCGATCTGGGCCGCCACGCGGGCGATCGGGTAGCCGGTCGCCTTGCTCGCGAGGGCCGAGCTGCGGCTGACCCGCGGGTTGACCTCGATGACCGCGTAGTCGCGGGAGTCGGGCGAGAGGGCGAACTGGACGTTGCAGCCGCCCTCCACGCCGAGGCCCCGGATGATCGCCAGGGCCGCGCTCCGGAGCCGCTGGTGGACCGCGTCGGGCAGCGTCTGGACCGGGGCGACGACGATCGAGTCGCCGGTGTGGACGCCCAGCGGGTCGACGTTCTCCATCGAGCAGACGGCGATGCACGTGTCGTCCGCGTCCCGCATCACCTCGTATTCGATCTCCTGCCAGCCGACGAGGCACTTCTCGACCATCACCTGGCCGATCGGGCTCGCCCGCAGGCCCGCCCGGACCCGCTCCCGGTAGGCTGGCTCGGAGTCGACGATCCCGCCGCCGGTGCCGCCGAGGGTGAAGGCCGGTCGGACGATGGCCGGGAGGCCGATCGTCGCAAGGGCCGCGTCGATGCTCGCTGCCCGGGCGGAGTCCGTCTCCCCTTCCACGATCGCCGACGGAGCGTAGGGCTGGCCGAGCCGGTCGAGGAGGTCCCGGAACTTCTCGCGGTCCTCCGCCATCTCGATCGCCTCGAGCGGCGTTCCCAGCATGCGAACGTTGTAGCGTGCTAACACGCCAGCCTGTGACAACGCCATCGCGAGGTTGAGGGCAGTCTGGCCGCCCAGGCCGGCCAGGAGGCCCTCCGGCCGCTCGCGGGCGATGACGGCCTCGATCGAGGGAACGGTGAGCGGCTCGAGGTAGACGGCGTCGGCGACCGTCGGGTCGGTCATGATCGTCGCCGGGTTCGAGTTCACGAGGATGGTCCGGACCCCCTCCGCCCGCAGGGCCCGACAGGCCTGGGTGCCCGCGTAGTCGAACTCGGCCGCCTGGCCGATCACCACGGGTCCAGAGCCGATGATGAGCACGGAGGCGGGCTTCGCGTGGTCGCGGTCCCGACCGTCCCGCCGGCCGGGGTCCCGGCCGTCCCGCGAACCGGTCACCCGCTCGCGGCCGGCGGCGGTCGGCTTCGTCACGCGACGCAGCCCGCGCGGTGCCGGACGGCGTCCACGAACCGGTCGAAGACGGCCAGGGCGTCGAGCGGACCCGGGGCGCCCTCGGGGTGATACTGGACGGTCTCGATCGGGAGCGTCCGGTGGCGCAGCCCCTCCACCGACCCGTCGTTGAGGTTCACCTGGCTGACCGTGAACCCGCTGTCCGGGGGGAGCGTCGCCGCGTCCACCGTGACCTCGTGGTTCTGTGCCGTCACCTGGACGTAGCCGCTCCCGGCGTCCTGCACGGGGTGGTTCGCCCCGTGGTGCCCGAACGGCAGCCGGCGCGTCTCCGCACCCGCCGCCCGCCCGACGAGCTGGTGGCCCAGGCAGATCCCCAGGAGCGGGCGGCCGTCCGCGATGAGGGCCCGGGCCAGGGCCACGGGTCCGGCCAGGCGGGCCGGGTCGCCGGGGCCGGGCGAGAGAACGACGCCGGAGACGTCGGAAGCGAGCACCTCGGCCGGTGACGCGGTGTGGGGCAGGACCCGGACGCGGACGCCCCGCCGACGGAGGCTCCGGACGATGTTCGCCTTGAGGCCGAAGTCGACGATCGCCACGAGCGGTGCGTCGGGTTCCGCGGCCGCGTCACCCACCTCGTGGACGGCCGTCGGCGAGACCGCCTCCACGAAGTCCTGGTCCTCCCAGCGCGGGACGGCCCGGGCCCGCTCGCGGGCCTCCTCCACGTCGACCTCACCCGGGGCAGTGACGATCCCGCGGAGGCAGCCGTTCGCGCGCAGGTGACGGGCCAGCGCTCGCGTGTCGATCCCGGCGATCGCCGGGATCCCCTCGGCCCGGAGCAGGGAGGCGAGCTGGCCTGCCTGCTCCGCCACGGCGGCGGTCGCGGTCGCCACGACGAGCGCCCGGAGCCATGGTCGCTCGGACTGGTCGTCGGCCCGGATCCGGCCGTAGTTGCCGATCAGGGGGTACGTCATGACCACGACCTGGCCCGCGTACGAGGGATCGGTGCAGACCTCCTGGTAGCCGGTCTGGCTCGTGTT
>JBBSAS010000005.1:0-18902 GCA_038252055.1 Candidatus Limnocylindrales bacterium | reverse complement strand
GGCGACAACGTCGACATGACCGTCGAGCTCATCACCCCGATCGGCCTCGAGGTCGGCCAGCGGTTCGCGATCCGCGAGGGCGGCCGGACCGTCGGCGCCGGCGCGATCGTGGCGATCGCGGAGTAGGGACGAGATGGCAAAGCAGCGGATCCGGATCCGCCTCAAGGCGTACGACCACCGCCTGCTCGACCAGTCGGCAGCGCAGATCGTCGAGACCGCCCAGCGCACCGGCGCCGACGTCGTCGGCCCGGTGCCGCTCCCGACGCGGATCGAGAAGTTCACGGTGATCCGGTCGCCCTTCATCGACAAGGACAGCCGCGAGCAGTTCGAGATCCGGACCCACAAGCGGCTCGTGGACATCCTCGACCCGTCGGCGAAGACCGTCGACGCCCTGATGCGGCTCTCGCTGGCGGCGGGCGTCGACATCGAGATCAAGATGTGATGAAGACCCTCGAAGCGCCGGTGGGCGCAGCCACGCACGGTGGCCGGATCGGCGGCGAGCGATGAGCATCGGACTGATCGGCCGCAAGGTCGGCATGACCCAGGTCTTCCAGGAGGACGGGACGATGATCCCGGTCTCCGTCGTCGCCATCGAGCCGAACACCGTGACGCGCCTCCGGACCCCGGAGCGGGACGGCTACACGGCGGTCGCCCTCGGCGTCGAGCCGTCGGCGAAGCTGAACAGGCCCCGGAGCGGCCAGCTCCGCGACCTCCCGAAGGTCGCCGTGATCCGCGAGTTCCGGGTCGACGACGCCGCGCCGTTCGAGGTGGGCCAGACGCTCGACGTCGGCCTCTTTGCAGCGGGCGACCTCGTCCACGTCTCGGGGACGTCGAAGGGCAAGGGCTTCGCCGGCACCATCAAGCGCCACAACTTCCACCGGGGTCCCAAGACCCACGGCTCCGATCACCATCGCGAGCCCGGCTCGATCGGCCCGGGGACCACCCCCGGCCGCGTCTACCGGGGTTCCCGGATGGCCGGCCACATGGGTGACGAGCGCGTCACCGTCAAGAAGCTGCAGGTCGTGCGCACCGATCCGGCCCGGAACCTCCTCCTCGTGCGGGGTTCTGTCCCGGGTGCGCCGAACGCGCTGCTCCTCGTGAAGAAGGCCTGACGATGCCCCAGACCACCCTCTACGACCGCGGCGGCGACGCAATCGGGACCGTCGAGCTCAGCGATGAGCTGTTCGCGGCACCGGTCAACGCCACGGTGATGCACCAGGCAGTCACCGCCCAGCTCGCCGGCCGCCACCTCGGCACCCACGACACGAAGACGCGCGGCGAGGTCCGCGGCGGCGGCAGGAAGCCGTACCGCCAGAAGGGGACCGGCCGCGCCCGTCAGGGCTCGCGGACCGCGCCGCACTACGCCGGAGGCGGCGTCGTCTTCGGCCCCCATCCGCGCTCGTACGCCCAGCGGCTTCCCCGCCGGATGAAGCGGCTCGCCCTCCGCGGAGCCCTCACCGCCAAGCTCAACGACGGGGCCGTCAAGGTGCTCGACACGTTCGCCCTCGAGCAGATCCGCACGAAGGATCTCGTCGGCGTCCTCGGGAACCTGCAGGCGAGCGGCCGGGTGCTGATCGTCGCCCCGGCCCGGGACGAGAAGCTCGACTTCTCGGCCCGAAACCTGCCGACGGTCGAGGTCCTCCTGGCCGACTCGCTGAACATCGTCGACCTGCTCAAGGCCGACGTGATCGTCATCGAGCAGCCGGCCCTCTCGCGGCTCGAGGAGGTGTACGCGTGACCCTCACCGCTCACGACGTCATCGTCCGCCCGATCATCAGCGAGAAGTCGATGGACGAATCGGGCCGCGGCAAGTACACGTTCGAGGTCCACGGTGACGCCTCCAAGGTCCAGGTCAAGGCGGCCGTCGAGGAGATCTTCAAGGTCCAGGTCATCAAGGTCAACGTCCTCACGACGAAGGCCAAGGAGAAGCGGCGCGGCACGAAGCGCGGGCGGATCGCCGGCTGGACGACGCCCTGGCGGAAGGCGATCGTGACGGTCGCCGCCGGCCAGAAGATCGAATTCTTCGAGGGGGTGTAGCGATGCCGCTCCGCAGCTACCGGCCCACCTCGCCCGGCCGCCGGTTCATGACCCGCTCGACGTTCGAGGAGATCACGACCCGCGAGCCGTACAAGCCGCTCCTCGAGCCGATGAAGCGCGGCTCGGGCCGGAACAACCAGGGGCGCATGACCGTGCGTCACCGCGGCGGCGGCGAGAAGCGCCACTACCGGATCATCGACTTCAAGCGCGACAAGTTCGGGGTTCCGGCCAAGGTCGCCACGATCGAATACGACCCGAACCGCTCGGCGCGGATCGGCCTCCTCCACTACCGCGACGGGGAGAAGCGATACATGCTCCTCCCCCACGGCCTCAAGGTCGGTGACGTGGTCGTCGCCGGCCCCGGAGCGGAGGCCCGGGTCGGGAACGCCCTGCCCCTCGCGAACATCCCGCTCGGCACCACGGTCCACAACATCGAGCTCGTCCCGGGCAAGGGCGGCCAGATCGTCCGGTCGGCGGGCGGCAGTGCCCAGCTCCTCGCCAAGGAGGGCGACTTCGCCACGATCCGCCTCCCCTCGGGGGAGATGCGGCGGGTCCCCCTTCGCTGCGTCGCGACGGTGGGACAGGTGTCGAACCTCGACCACGAGAACCAGAGCCTGGGCAAGGCCGGCCGGGCCCGCCACATGGGCCTTCGGCCGGAGACGCGCGGCGTCGCGATGACGCCGCGGGACCATCCGCACGGCGGCGGCGAAGGCAAGTCGCCGACCGGCATGCCACCCAAGACCCCGTGGGGCAAGCCCGCCATGGGCTATCGCACCGCGAAGGGCAAGAGGCCGAACCGGCTCGTCGTCCGGTCCCGGCATCGCAAGTCGTAACGGAGGAACCGGAGCATGTCGCGTTCGGTCAAGAAGGGACCGTACGTCGAGGCGCGGCTCCTCGGCCGCGTCCAGGAAATGAACAAGCGGAACGAGCGCAAGGTCGTGAAGACCTGGTCGCGCGCGTCCGTCGTCTTCCCTGATTTCATCGGGCACACGATCGCCGTCTACAACGGCCGGAAGCACGTGCCCGTCTTCGTCACCGAGAACATGGTCGGGCACCGCTTCGGGGAGTTCGCTCCCACCCGGACCTTCCGCGGGCACGAGAAGCGGACCGACCGCTCCTCGTCGCTCAGGTAGGGCTGCGACGTGCGCGTGTCCGCCACCGCCAAGTACCTCCGCGGGTCCACCCGCAAAGCCGATCTCGTCGTGCGCGCCATCCGTGGCCGCCGCGCCGAGGACGCTGCCGCGATCCTGCGCTTCATGCCCCAGACCGCGGCCCGCAACGTCGCCCGCGTCCTCGCGAGCGCAACCGCGAACGCCGAGAACAACCACAATCTCCCCGCCGACAGCCTCGTGATCGTGGAGGCCCACGCGAACGAGGGACCCACCCTCAAGCGCTGGCGGCCGCGGGCCCAGGGACGGGCGTTCCCGATCCACAAGCCGATGACCCACATCACGATCATCCTCGAAGATCGGGAGGCCTAGAGATGGGACACAAGGTCCACCCCTTCGGCTTCCGCCTGGGGACGACGCGCACCTGGACCGCGAAGTGGTACGCCGACAAGGAGTACACGACCCTCCTCCAGGAGGACATCGCGATCCGCCAGCTCATCGAGAAGCGGCTCGCGAACGCGAGCGTGAGCGGCGTCGAGATCGAGCGTGGCATCAACCACGTGACCGTCTCGATCCATACCGCGAAACCCGGCATCGTGATCGGGAAGGGCGGGGCGAACGTCGAGATGCTGCGCAAGCAGATCGGCGACCTCACGAAGCCCCGCAAGGTCAAGCTCGAGATCAAGGAGATCCGCCAGCCCGAGCTCGATGCCTACCTCGTGGCGATGAACATCGCCCAGCAGCTCTCGCGCCGGATCGCCTTCCGGAAGGCGATGAAGCAGGGCATCCAGCGGACGATGAAGGCCGGGGCGAAGGGCGTGAAGATCGCCGTCGCCGGCCGCCTCGGCGGCTCCGAGATGGCCCGCCGCGAGTGGGACCGTGAAGGGCGCATCCCGCTCGGCACGCTCCGGGCGGACATCAGCTACGGCTACGTCCTCTCCCGGACGACGTACGGCACGATCGGCGTGAAGGTCTGGATCTACCGGGGCGACGTCCCCGACCAGCGGGCTGCCCGGCCCGCGGCCGCCCCCGCGGTCGCGCCCGTGGCGGGCCAGGGGGTCTGACGCCATGCTGATGCCTCGCCGCGTGAAGCACCGCAAGGTGATGCGCGGGCGCATGTCCGGCATGGCCAAGGGCGGCACCGCCGTCTCCTTCGGGGAGTACGGGCTCGCCACCCTCGAACCGGCCTGGATCACGAGCCGCCAGATCGAAGCCGCCCGGCGGGCGATGACCCGCTCCGTCAAGCGCGGCGGCAAGATCTGGATCCGCATCTTCCCCGACAAGCCCGCCACGAAGAAGCCCGCAGAGACCCGGATGGGCTCCGGCAAGGGCGCCCCCGACCACTGGGTCGCGGTGGTCCGTCCCGGTCGGATCCTCTTCGAGATGGCCGGCGTTGACCGCGAGTCGGCCGTGGAGGCGATGCGCCTCGCGGCCCACAAGCTGCCCGTCGCCACGCGCTTCATCGTCAAGGAAGAGGAGGGCGCGTGATGGAGATCGACAAGGTCCGCGCCCTCACGGACGCGGAGTTGGAGCAGGCGCTCCGGGATGCGAAGCGAGACCTCTGGCAGGCCCGCTTCGAGCTCGCGACCCGCCAGCTGAAGGATTACAGCATGGTCTCCGGCACCCGTCGGACGATCGCCCGGATCCTCACCGTCCAGCACGAGCGCAAGCTCGGCCGGACCGCATAGGGAGGCCGGGAATGCCAGGAGCAGCAGACGTGCAGGCCAAGCGAAAGACGAAGGTCGGACGCGTCGTCAGCGACAAGATGGACAAGACGATCGTCGTCTCCGTCGAGCGCCGGACGCGCCATCGCCTCTACAAGCGGGTCGTCCGGATGACGACGAAGTTCTCTGCCCACGACGAGCTGAACAGCGCCAAGGTCGGCGACACCGTCCTCATCGAGGAATCGCGGCCACTCTCGCGAACGAAGCGCTGGCGCCTCGTCGAGGTCACGTCGCGGGCCGGCGAGGACCAGCCGTCCGAGATCGCCTCCGAGGAATCGGCGACGAGCGACGCGATCCACGGCGCGGCCCATCCCGGCCGGGCCCACGTCGAGGCGGACGCCGTCGCCGGCGAGGAGGCCGAGGCGTGATCCAGCAGGAATCCCGTCTGCGCGTTGCCGACAACACCGGGGCCCGGGTGATCCAGTGCATCCGCGTCATGGGCCGTTCCCAGGCGACGACGGCCGAGGTGGGCGACGTCATCGTCGCCAGCGTCAAGCAGGCGATCCCCAATGCCGCCGTGAAGAAGGGCGACGTCGTCCGTGCGGTCATCGTCCGGACGGCCAAGGAGTACGGCCGGCCCGACGGCAGCTACATCCGCTTCGACGAGAACGCCGCCGTCCTCATCAACAACCAGGGCAACCCGCGGGGGACCCGCATCTTCGGCCCGGTGGCCCGCGAGCTGCGTGATCGCAACTACATGAAGATCGTCTCGCTCGCGCCGGAGGTGCTCTGATGGCACGTTCCGCCGCCCGTCGCGTCACGAAGGTGCCGGAGATCCGCAAGGGCGACACGGTCCTCGTGCTCTCCGGCAAGGATGCCGGCAAGCGGGGCGAGGTCCAGCGCGTCGAGCGACCGGCTGCCGAGGGACGTCCCGTTCGGGTCGTCGTGGAGGGCCTGAACATCGCCCGGCGTCACACGAAGCCGCGCCCCCGGATGAACCAGAACGACCGGACACCTCGGATGCAGGAGGGCGGCATCATCGACAAGCCGATGCCGGTGGCGATCGGCCGGGTCATGCTCGTCTGCCCCGGCTGCGACAAGCCGACGCGCGTCCGTCACCTCCTCCTCGACTCCGGCGCCCGGGTGCGGGCGTGCGGGCACTGCGGCCAGGCCGTGGAGGTGAAGACCGCGTGAGCAGCCGTCTCCGTGAGCGCTACACGGCCGAGGTCGTCCCGGCGCTCCAGAAGCAGTTCGAGTACGGGAACCCGATGGAGGTTCCGCGGCTCGAGAAGATCGTCGTCAACATCGGCCTCGGCGAGGCCCTGACGAACGCGAAGGCCCTCGATGCCGCCGTCGGCGACCTGACCCGCATCACGGGCCAGAAGCCGATCACGATCAAGGCCAAGCGCTCGATCGCCCAGTTCCACCTCCGGGCCGGCAACACGATCGGGGCGAAGGTCACCCTCCGCGGCGAGCGGATGTGGGACTTCCTCGAGCGCCTCACCACCGTGGCCCTTCCTCGCATCCGCGACTTCCGGGGCATCCCCTCGAAGTCGTTCGACGGGCGGGGCAACTACAGCCTCGGGTTGCGCGAACAGCTCGCCTTCCCCGAGATCGATTACGACAAGGTCGACCGTCTCCGCGGGCTGGAGATCAGCATCGTGACGACGGCGAAGACCGACGAGGAGTCGCAGCACCTGCTGGCGCTCCTCGGCATGCCCTTCGCCGGCTGAGCGGGGGAGGAGACCGATGGCCAAGAAATCGATGATCGCGAAGGCGAAGCGGAGCCCGAAGCATCGCTCGCAGGCGTACCACCGCTGCACCGTCTGCGGGCGACCGCGGGCGTACATGCGCCGCTTCGCCCTGTGCCGCATCTGCTTCCGGGAGCGGGCCCTCGTGGGCGAGCTTCCGGGGGTCACGAAGTCCAGCTGGTGAGCAGCCGATGAACGTGTCCGACCCGATTGCCGACATGCTCACCCGCGTCCGCAACGCGTCGCGGGCCCATCACCTCGAGGTGATCGTCCCCGCGTCGCGGGTGAAGCGGGAGATCGCCCGCATCCTCGTCGACGAGGGCTTCATCGCCGGGTTCAGCGAGGAGCGCGACGGGCCCGCCCAGCTCCTGCGCCTCACCCTCAAGTACGTGGACGGCAAGGCGCCGGTCGTCTCCGGGCTGAAGCGGATCAGCAAGCCCGGGCTCCGCGTCTATGCTCGCAAGACCGAGATCCCGCGCGTCCTCGGGGGCCTCGGCATCGTCATCGTCAGCACCAGCCAGGGGATCATGACCGGCCAGCAGGCGCGCAAGGCGCAGCTGGGTGGCGAAGTCCTGGCATACGTCTGGTAGGGGAGGCGATGTCGCGCATTGGCCGCCAGCCGATCCCGATCCCCGCGGGCGTCGAGATCAACCTCGACGCCCCGGTCATCACGGTGACGGGCCCGAAGGGGACCCTCACCCGCTCGCTGCCGCCGGCGATCACCGTCGAGGCGGTCGAGGGGTCGATCGTCGTCACCCGGCCGTCCGAGGCCAAGGGGCACAAGCAGCTCCACGGCCTCACCCGGACCCTCGTCGCCAACATGGTGGACGGGGTGACCACCGGCTACCGGAAGTCGCTCGAGATCACCGGCGTCGGCTACCGGGCCCAGAAGGTCGGGGACAACCTCCAGCTCAACCTCGGCTACAGCCATCCCGTGGAGATCGTCCCCCCCGAGGGGATCACCTTCGAGGTGGACAGCCCCGTGAAGCTGGCCGTCGTCGGCATCGACAAGGAGCTCGTCGGGCAGGTGGCGGCGAAGGTCCGCTCCACCCGGAAGCCGGAGCCCTACAAGGGCAAGGGCGTCCGGTACTCCGGCGAGGTCATCCGTCGGAAGGCCGGCAAGGCCGGGAAGATCGGCGGAAAGAAATAACGAAGGGGTTCCACCAATGACGAAGGCCGCCTCGCGCGGCGCCGCGCGCCAGAAGCGGCACGAGCGGATCCGCCTCCGGGTGGAGGGGACCGCCGGTCGCCCGCGTCTCGCGGTCTTCCGCAGCACCAACCACATCTACGCCCAGGTCATCGATGACACGGCGGGCACCACGCTCGCCGCCGCCTCCACGCTCGAGCCCGCCCTGCGCGGCTCGAAGCAGACGAAAGTCGAGGAGGCCAAGGTCGTCGGACGCCTGGTCGCCGAGCGGGCCCGCACCGCCGGCATCGAGAACGTCGTCTTCGACCGTGCCGGCTACCGGTACCACGGTCGGGTCAAGACGCTCGCCGATGCCGCCCGGGAAGCCGGTCTCGACTTCTAGGAGGAGACCGACCGTGGCCAGGATCGATCCCGCGAAGCTGACGCTCGAAGAGCGCGTCGTCCAGATCAACCGTGTCGCAAAGGTCGTCAAGGGCGGCCGTCGCTTCAGCTTCAGCGCCGTCGTCGTCGTCGGCGACGGGCAGGGGCACGTCGGCGCGGGCCTCGGCAAGGCCGGCGAGGTCCCCGAGGCGATCCGGAAGGGCGTCGAGGACGCCAAGAAGAACATCATTCGGATCCCCACAGTCGGGACCACGATTCCCCACGAGGTCCATGCGGAGTACGCCGCCGCGAAGGTGATGTTGAAGCCGGCCTCCCAGGGGACCGGCGTCATCGCCGGCGGCTCGGTCCGGGCGGTCATCGAGGCCGCCGGGGTTCGCGACATCCTCACGAAGGTGCACGGCTCCACGAACCCGGTGAACGTCGTCCGGGCCACGATCGTGGCTCTCGGCGCGTTGACGTCGGCCGAGGAGATCAGCGCCCGCCGGGGCGTCCCGGTCCGGGTCACCGTCGCCGGGCAGCCGACGGGGGAGGTGAGCGGTGTCCGCTAGGCTGCGCGTCACCCAGGTCAAGAGCACGATCAGCCACATCGAGCGCAACCGGGCCACCGCGCGGGCCCTCGGCCTACGCGGGATCGGCGACACCGTGGAGGTCCCGGACAACCCCGCGACGCGGGGGATGGTCCGCCAGATCCGCTTCCTCGTGTCCGTCGAGGAGCTGCCCGAGAGCGCCCCGGAGAAGAAGCGATGAAGCTCCACGACCTCCGGCCCGCGGCCGGAGCGCACACGAAGAAGACCCGCGTCGGGCGCGGCATCGCGGCCGGCAAGGGGAAGACCGCCGGGCGCGGGACGAAGGGGCAGAAGTCCCGCGCGGGCTCCTCGATCCCGCCCTGGTTCGAGGGCGGCCAGACGCCGCTCCACATCCGGATTCCGAAGCTTCGCGGCTTCCGCAACGTCAACCGGATCGAGTACGAGGTCGTCAACGTCGGCCGGATTAGCGCCGCCGTCGAGATCGGACGCCTGCCCGAGGGCGAGAAGGGCGCGCCGATCGCGGTGACCCAGGATCTCCTCCGGGTCGCCGGCCTCGTCCGCAGCCTGGACAAGCCCCTGAAGATCCTTGGCAACGGCGAGGTGGCGCATCCGCTCTTCGTCGTGGCCGACGCCTTCACGAAGAGCGCCCGCGAGAAGATCGAGGCCGCCGGCGGCAGTGTCCAGGCCCTCGAGATCCCGACGGAGCCGAGCCCCGCGCTCGGCGTGGAGCCCGCGACAGTCGGTGCGGTCGAGGCCGATCGGGCGCCAGCCGAAGCCGCCGAGGCCGATGCCGCGCCGGCGGAGCCCGCTCCCGCGGACGAGGCCTAGCCCGTCCCGATGTTCGAGTCCCTCCTCAATGCGTTCCGCGCGCCGGACATCCGGCGGCGGGTCCTGTTCGTCCTGGGGGTCCTGATCATCTTCCGCGCCCTGGCCCATGTGCCGGTGCCGGGAGCGGATCCCAAGGCCCTGCAGGGCTTCTTCGAGAACAATGCCCTCTTCGGGCTCCTCGACCTGTTCTCGGGAGGAGGGCTCTCGCGCTTCTCCGTGGTGGGCCTCGGCGTCAACCCGTACATCAACGCCTCGATCATCATGCAGCTGATGACCGGGGTCATCCCGTCCCTCCAGGCGCTCCAGCGCGAGGGGGAGTACGGGCGCAACAAGATCAACCAGTACACCCGCTACCTCTCGGTGCCGCTCGCGCTCCTCCAGAGCTACGGCTTCCTCGCCCTCCTCAACTCCCAGGGCGTCCTCACGACGAGCTTCGACCTCGCCTCCTTCGCGACCCTGACACAGATCGTCACCCTGACCGCGGGCTCGGTCCTCCTCATGTGGCTGGGCGAGCTCATCACCGAGAAGGGGATCGGGAACGGGATCAGCTTCATCATCTTCGCCGGGATCGTGTCGCGGGTGCCGGGGGGGATCCTCCGATTCCTCGAGACGCCAAACTGGCTCGAGGGCGCGATCTTCGCGGTCTTCGCCGTGGTGGCGATCGCGACGATCGTCTACATCACCGAGGGCCAGCGACGGATCCCGGTCCAGTACGCGAGCCGGGTTCGGGGTCGGCGCCAGTACCAGGGAGGGACGACGTTCCTGCCCCTCCGGGTCAACCAGGCGGGCGTCATCCCGATCATCTTCGCGGTCAGCATCCTGCTCTTCCCCAGCCAGATCGCCGGCTACTTCACGAGCTCGGACGTCAAGGTCGTGGCCGACGTCGCGACGTTCTTCGTCAACACGTTCGGCCCCCAGAACCCGATCATCTACGGGTCGCTCTACTTCTTCCTGACGGTCGGCTTCACGTACTTCTACACCGCCTTCACCTTCAAGCCCGACGAGACGGCCGAGCAGCTGCGCAAGAACGGCGGCTTCATCCCGGGCATCCGGCCGGGGCGTCCCACCCAGGACTACCTGGCCCGCGTCGTCAACCGGATCACGGTGGCCGGAGCCCTCTTCCTCGGGATCATCGCGGTGATGCCGTTCGCGATCTCGGTCTTCTTCCCGGGGAGCTCCGGGCTTTCCCTCGGCGGCACGAGCCTCCTCATCGCCGTCAGCGTCGTCGTCGAAACGATGAAGCAGCTGGAGGCGCAGCTGCTCATGCGGAGCTACGAAGGGTTCATCCGGTGAGGGTGCTCGTCCTCCTCGGAGCTCCCGGCGCCGGCAAGGGGACCCAGGCCCATCTCCTCGCCCGTCACCTCGGCCTCCCCCACGTGGCCACCGGCGACCTCTTCCGGGCCGCCCTGCGCGACGGCACGCCCCTCGGCCTCGAGGCCAGGGAGTACATGGACCGCGGCGCCCTCGTCCCCGACGAGGTGACCGTGGCGATGCTCCTCGAGCGGATCGCGCAGCCGGACGCGAGCCGGGGCGTGATCCTCGACGGCTTCCCCCGGACCCGGGCCCAGGCCGAGGCGCTCGACCGGTCGCTCGCCGAGCGGGGTGCCGCGGTCGAGTCGGCGCTCCTCGTGGACGTCCCCGCCGAGGAGCTCCTCGCCCGCCTGTCCGGGCGCTGGCTCTGCGAGGCGGCCGGGCATCCCTACCACGAGACGGCGCATCCGCCGCGCGTCGCCGGCACCTGCGACGTGGACGGCTCACGGCTGATCCAGCGCGACGATGACCGGCCCGAGGTCGTGCGGGCCCGCCTCGAGAAGCAGCTCGGCGCGCTCGGTGACGTCATCGAGCACTACCGCAAAGCCGGCCTCCTCTCTGCGGTCGATGGCCGCCAGCCGATCCCCGCGGTCACCGGGGCCCTCCTCGACTGCATCGAGCCGCTCCCGGCCTGGAGGAAGCACTCGTGATCACCCGCAAGTCCCGGGAGGAGATCGCGACGATGCGCCGGGCCGGGCGCGTCGTGGCGGAGGTCCTTGCCCTCGTCGGCGAGCAGCTCCGCCCGGGCGTCTCGACCGCGACGCTCGACGCGCTTGCCGAGGCACACATCGCGGAGGCCGGGGCGACGCCCTCGTTCAAGGGCTATCACGGCTATCCGTCGTGCATCTGCATCTCGATCGACCGGGAGGTCGTGCACGGCATCCCCGGCGACCGGATCATCCGGGAGGGCCAGGTGGTCTCGGTCGATGCCGGGGCGATCGTCGACGGCTGGCATGGCGATGCCGCCCGCACGTTCATCGTCGGTGATGTCCCACAGGCCACGACCGACCTCGTGGAGACGACCCGTCGGGCCCTCGAGGCGGGGGTCGCCGCGGCGCGCGTCGGGAACCGGATCTGGGACGTCTCGGCGGCCGTCGAGGACGTCGCCCTGCCGCACGGATACGGGATCGTGCGGCCGTACGTCGGCCACGGAATCGGGACAGCGATGCACGAGGAGCCCCAGGTGCCGAACTACCGGACGAAGCTCCGCGGCATCGAGCTCGTACCCGGCATCTGCATCGCGATCGAGCCGATGCTGACCCTCGGCTCCGCCGACGTCGAGACGCTCGCGGACGGCTGGACGGTCGTCACGCGCGACGGGTCGGTCGCCGCGCACTGGGAGAACACGATCGCGGTCACCGAGAACGGCCCGGAGGTCCTGACGCAGCTGTGAGCCGCCGGATCCGCTTGCCGGATGGCCGCGAAGTTGGTACGCTACGCTTTCGTGCGCCCGGCTTCGGCCGTCGCATGCTGATGCGCCGCAGAATCTAGGGAGCACGTGGGCAAGAAGGACGCCATCGAGGTCGAAGGGACCGTCATCGAACCGCTGCCGAACACGATGTTCGCGGTGGAGCTCGAGAACGGCCACCGCGTCCTCGCCCACATCAGCGGAAAGCTCCGGATGAACTTCATCCGGATCCTGCCCGGCGACCGGGTCCGCGTCGAGCTCTCACCCTACGACCTCACGAGGGGTCGGATCACCTACCGGCTGAAGTAGCCGAGTGCATTGCTGAAGCGAAGAGGGTCCCGTTGAAAGTCCGAGCCTCCGTGAAGGCCCGCTGCGACAACTGCAAGGTGATTCGCCGCCACGGGACCGTCATGGTCATCTGCGCCAACCCCAAGCACAAGCAGCGGCAGGGCTAGACGTATGGCACGGATCGCAGGCGTCGACATCCCGCGCGAGAAGCGGGTCGAGATCGCGCTCACCTACATCTACGGGATCGGGCTCTCCACGAGCCAGAAGATCCTCGAGCAGACCAACGTGAACCCGGACACCCGCGTCCGCGACCTCACCGAGGAACAGGTCGGCCGTCTCCGCGAGTTCATCGACCGCCGGTTCAAGGTCGAAGGCGACCTGCGCCGAGAGGTCGCGCTCAACATCAAGCGCCTCATCGAGATCGGCTCGTACCGCGGTCTCCGCCATCGGCGGAACCTCCCGGTCCGTGGCCAGCGGACGAAGACCAACGCGCGACAGCGTCGTGGCCCGAAGCGGACCGTCGGCGCCCGTCGCAAGAAGTAAGAGGGACGAGCCGGACGTATGGCGGATCGCAAGCGGGCTCCCAAGCAGCGCCGCAGGGAGCGGAAGAACGTGCCGCAGGGGCACGTCCACATCCAGGCGACCTTCAACAACACGATCATCACGATCACGGACCAGGCCGGGAACGTGATCAGCTGGGGGTCGTCCGGGATCGTCGGGTTCAAGGGCTCCCGCAAGAGCACGCCGTATGCCGCGGCTCTCTCGGCCGAGTCGGCCGCCAAGAAGGCGATGGAGCACGGAATGCGCCAGGTCGAGGTCTACGTCAAGGGCCCCGGCGCCGGGCGCGAGCAGGCGATCCGGTCGCTCCAGGCTGCCGGTCTCGAAGTCTCCGCCATCACCGACGTCACCCCGATCCCGCATAACGGCTGCCGCCCGCCCAAGCGGCGCCGCGTTTGACCGGAGCACACGTCTGATGGCCCGTTACACCGATCCCGTCTGCCGGCTCTGCCGGCGCGAAGGCGCGAAGCTCTTCCTGAAGGGCTCGCGCTGCTACACGAAGAAGTGCGCCTTCGAGCGGCGCCCCTCGCCTCCTGGACAGCACGGCGTCCGCCGCCGCAAGGTCGGCGACTACGGCCTCCAGCTCCGGGAGAAGCAGAAGGTCCGCCGCACGTACCGCGTCCTCGAGCGCCAGTTCCGGGGCTATTTCGACACCGCGGAGTCGCGGCCCGGCGTCACCGGCGAGAACCTCCTGCGCCTCCTCGAGCTGCGCCTCGACAACGTCGTCTTCCGGCTCGGGATGGCCTCCTCGCGTGACCAGGCCCGCCAGCTCGTCAACCACGGCCACTTCGCCGTGAACGGCCGCCCCACTGATATCCCGTCGTTCCAGCTCGCGCCCGGCGACGCCGTTGCCGTCCGCGAATCACGGCGCGACCGCGAGCCGTTCAAGCTCGCCAAGGAATCCCTCCGCTCCGTCCAGGTGCCGGAGTGGCTGACCATCGACCCGGCGACGCTCACCGGGACGATCGCCGCCCCGCCGCGGCGTGACCAGATGCCGCTCGAGCTCAACGAGCAGCTCGTGGTCGAGTACTACTCGAGGTAAGCGCCGCCCCATGATCGAACTTGAGACCGCCACCACCCAGATCGAGCCCATCGCGGAGCAGGGCTCGTACGCCAAGTACGAGGCCGGCCCGCTGCCGGCCGGCTACGGGACGACCCTGGGCAACGCCCTCCGCCGGGTCCTCCTCTCCTCGCTCGAGGGGGCGGCCGTCACCTCGATCCAGATCCGGGACGTCTACCACGAGTTCACGACGATCCCCGGCGTCCGGGAGGACGTCACCCAGATCGTCATGAACGTGAAGAAGCTGCGCCTCCGCAGCTTTGCCCCGCACCCGGTCCAGCTCAAGCTCATCAAGTCCGGCGCTGGGCCGGTCACCTCGGCCGACATCCTCGAGTCGGCCGACGTGGAGATCATCAACCCGGCCCAGGTCCTGATGACGCTCGACGCCGACGACGTCCAGATCGAGATGGACCTGACGGTCGAGCGCGGCGTGGGCTACCTCGCGGCGGAGCGGCCCGAGGGTCTGCCGATCGGGGTCATCCCGGTGGACGCGATCTTCACGCCGGTCCGGAAGGTCAACTTCCAGGTCGAGAACATGCGCGTCGGGCAGATGACGAACTACGATCGGCTGACGCTCGAGATCGAGACCGACGGGACGCTCGGCCCCGAGGAAGCCCTCGCGAAGGCCGCCGACATCCTGGTGCGCCAGTTCTCCCTGTTCGCCAATGTCGGCGTCGCCGCCGGCCCGGCCGCCGCCGCGGCGGGGGCGCCCCAGATCCCGGCGAACATGCTGGAGATGCCGATCGAGGAGCTCGACCTCCCGATGCGGGCCTACAACTCGCTGAAGCGGAACAACATCGTCAAGGTCGGCCAGCTCCTCCAGCTCTCCGACGACGAGCTCCTCCGGATGCGGAACTTCGGCAAGAAGTCGCTCGACGAGATGAAGGAGCGGCTCACGATGCGCGGCTTCCTCCTCCCCGAGAGCGAGCCCGGTCTCGACGGCGCCGACGAGAATGCCGAGATCGATGACCTCGACGAGAGCGACGACGTGGAGCTCGAGGACGACGAGTCGTCCGAGGGCGACGAGCCGTCCGAGGAGGCCTGAGCCGTGGCGCATCGGATCGACGGCCGCAAGCTGTCGCGCACGCACGGGCCCCGGATGGCCCTCTACGCCAACCTCATCGTGTCGGTCCTCCGCTACGAGAAGGTGAAGACGACCGAGGCGAAGGCCAAGGAGATCCGCCCCCAGGTGGAGCGGATGATCACGCTCGCCAAGCGCGGTGACCTCGCGGCCCGCCGGACGGTGATCGCGGAGCTTCCCAATGAGCCCCTCGTGATCCGGAAGCTCTTCGACGAGATTGCCCTGAAGTACGCCGACCGCACCTCCGGGTTCACCCGGCTGGTCCACGTCGGCCAGCGAGCCGGCGACGCGGCTCCGATCGTCCAGATCGAGCTCGTCTGACCGGCACAACCGAAGCGTCGTCGCACCGGATGCAGTGATGCGCCCGGACGGGGACGAGACGCCAGGCGCCCGAGAGGGCGTCCCCGTGCGGTATCGCGCGCGGGTCGAATACGACGGGACGGACTTCGCCGGATACCAGGCCCAGGCGGGCCTCCGGACCGTCCAGGGAGAGCTCGAGGCCGCGCTCGCCTCGCTGACCGGCGGAAGCCGGGTGCGGGTCGACGCGGCAGGACGGACCGACGCGGGCGTCCACGCGGCAGGCCAGGTCATCGCCTTCACCTACCGCGGGCGTCTCGCGGCAGCGGAGCTCGGAAGGGCGCTCACGGCGCTCCTGCCGGGCGACGTTGCGGTTCGCGACCTCCGGCACGTGCCGGCCGGGTTTCATCCACGCTACGCGGCGCGGTATCGGGAGTACCGCTACATCGTCTGGAACGGGCCGCGCAGCCCGCTCCGCGAGCGCCAGGCGCTCGGGGTGCGGGCCCCGCTCGACACCGCCGCGATGGCGCGGGCCGGGTCGGCCCTCGAGGGTCGGCACGACTTCTCCGCCTTCGGGGCGGCGGACCGGCAGCCGGTCCGGACCCTTCACCGGGTCCGGGTCCGGAGGGAGGGTCCGCTCGTGACGATCGACGTCAGGGGCGACGCCTTCCTCCGCCAGATGGTCCGGCGGATCGCCGCGGCGCTCCTCCTGGTGGGACGCGGCGAAGTCGAAGAGTCGGCGGTGGCCGCGGCGCTCGCGTCGCGGAAGCCCGCCTTCAACGGGGCGGTCGCCCCGGCGAAGGGACTCTGCCTGCGGCGTGTCGTCCTCGGACGGCGGGCCGGGGAGATGAACGGAGACAGATGATCACGAAGACGTACACGCTCCGCGCGGCGGAGATCGAGCGACGCTGGTACGTCGTTGACGCGACGGACGAGACGCTCGGCCGGCTTGCGTCGCGGATCGCCCGCGTCCTCGAGGGCAAGCACAAGCCAACCTACACGCCGAACCTCGATTCGGGCGACCACGTGATCGTGCTCAACGCCGGCCGGGTGGCCGTGTCGCGCGACAAGCTGGAATCGAAGGTCTACGCCCGCCACAGCGGGTACCCCCACGGCTACCGCGAGGAGACCCTCGGGCACCTCCTCGAGCGGCGCCCGGAGGAAGTGCTGCGCCGCGCGATCAAGGGGATGCTGCCGCACAACCGCCTCGGCGCGCAGCAGCTTCGCAAGCTCAAGATCTACGCCGGCCCGGATCATCCCCACGAGGCCCAGCGTCCCGAGCCGCTGGCCTGACGAGGAGGATGCCCAGATGACGACACCTGCCTACTTCCAGGGAACCGGCCGCCGCAAGACGTCCGTGGCACGGGTCCGCCTGATGGCCGGCGAGGGCGAGATCGTCGTGAACGGTCGCTCGCTCGAGCAGCACTTCGGGAACGCGATCTCCGAGGGCGACCTCCGGATGCCGTTCCGGGTGACCGGGACCGAGGGCCGCTACAACGCGATGATCAAGGTCGAGGGTGGCGGCGTGACCGGCCAGGCCGGCGCGATCCGCCACGGCATCGCCCGGGCGCTCCTCACGGTCGACCCGGAGGGCTACCGCCTGCCGCTCCGGCAGGCCGGCTTCCTCACCCGCGACCCGCGGATGAAGGAGCGGAAGAAGTACGGCCTCAAGCGGGCCCGCAAGGCGCCGCAGTACACGAAGCGCTGATCGGCCGGGCGCCCGTCCGGGCGCCCGCTCCGCCCCGGGGTCCCGGTGCGATGACCCAGACGCTCTACGAGCGCTACAAGGAGGCTCTCCGGGCCGGCCACGTCGCCCTCGGGCGCGGTCGCCTCGATGAGGCCGCCGCGAGGTATCGGGAGGCGATCGCGATCTCGGCCGACCGGGCCCTGCCGCGCGCGGCCCTTGGCCGCGTCCTTCTCCGCCTCGGCGACCCCACTGCCGCTCTCGAGTCCTTCGACAGTGCCCTCACCATCAGCCGGGATGACGACACGGCGCTCCTCGGCCGTGCCCAGGCGCTGGTCGTTCTCCGCCGAACGGCAGAGGCGGCGGCCGCCTACGACCGACTTGCCGACGCGCGAGCCGAGGGCAGCCGTCCCGCGGACGCGGTGGAGGCGGCCCGCCGCGCGGTCGCGATCGATCCCACCGACGTCCGCCGGGCCCGCCACCGTGATCTCGCGGGCGAGCCAGTCGTGGCGGAGCCCGATGCCGGCGGTCCGGCGAGCGCCCCCGACGCGCCCCCCGGGCCAGACCCGGACCTCCTTGTCGCCGAGGCCGAGGACGCCGCGGCATGCGGCCGCATGGCCACGGCCGCCGCGGCCGCCCTGGCCGCCGCCCGGGCATACGCGGCCCACGGCCAGGTCACGGCCGCGATCGACGCCTGCCTGCTGGGAATCGGGGTTCGGCCGGCCGACTCGGACCTTCATCAGCTCCTTGCCCGGCTCGCGGTCCAGCGCGGCTGGGACGACGTCGCCGCGGAGACCCCGCGGAACCTCCTCCGCCTTGCGGCGCTCGATGCCGATCCCGCGGCCGACACGGCCCCTGGCGTACCGCCGTCGGGCTGACGGCCTCGCCGTCGGGCTGACGGCCTCGCCCCTGGGCTGACGGCCCCGCCGCCCGGCTCCGGTCGCGGGCCCGGAAGCGCCGGTGCCCGGTGCTACACTCAGCCGACGATGCCGCAGTTGCTCGAGTCGCTCGCCGGCGAGGTCCGGCTGATCACCCTTGTCGACATCGGGTTGACCGCCGTCGTCATCTACTGGGTCTTCAGCCTGATCCGGGGCACGCGGGCTGTCCGGCTGGTTATCGGCGTGAGCGTGATCCTGCTCATCTACGCGCTCGCCCAGGCCGTCGGCCTGCGCCTCTTCACCCAGCTCCTCCAGGCGGGCGCCGTCGTCGGCCTCGTCGCCCTCGTGGTCGTCTTCCAGCCCGAGCTGCGGCGAGGTCTCGAGCGGCTCGGCCGGGTGGGTTCGCTCGCCTGGATCGTCTCGCCCTCCGACCAGCGGGCCGCCGAGCATGTTGCCGTGACCGTCGCCCGGACGGCCAGCCGGCTCGCCGCCACCCGCACCGGCGCCCTCATCGTCATCGAGCGGGAGACCGGGCTCGAGGAGGTCGCCGAGACGGGGGTGATGATCCACGGCGACCTCACGCCGCACCTCCTCGAGGCTCTCTTCGCCCCGCGGGCCGCCCTCCACGACGGCGCCGTGATCATCCGCGGGGACACGATCCTGGCCGCCGGCGCGCTCCTGCCGCTGGCCGAGACGACGCTCCACGTCGAGCGCTACGGGACGCGCCACCGTGCGGCCCTCGGGATCACGGAGCAGACCGATGCCGTGGTCGTGGTGGTCTCCGAGGAATCGGGCCAGGCGAGCCTCGTGGAGCGGGCGAGGATCCGCCGGAACCTCGACGAGGGGCAGCTCACCCGGGCCCTCACGGCGCTCCTGCGGCCGGAGCGCCCCGC
>JBBSAS010000004.1:0-19579 GCA_038252055.1 Candidatus Limnocylindrales bacterium | reverse complement strand
GCGATCTCGATCCTTGCGCGACCGAGGTGCCCGTCGCCCTCGGCGTAGGCGGCCAGGAACTCCAGGACGAGCGATCGCGGCGACCGCCGCACGGCGAGAGGGACGCTCTTCGCGGCGGATCGTCCGGCGGGCAGCCCGCAGAAGGCGAGGAACTGGAGGGCGCCCGTCCAGCTCAGGCTGACGGACTCGGTCCGGACACCGGTCGTGGGGTTCACCTTCCCGCGGACCTGGTCGCGCGGGTCGACGCCGAAGACGGCTTCGACGCAACGGCAATAGTCGGCCATCACCTCGGAGTCGGCGGAGCTGAAGCGGAATCGCTCGGCCTCGACGGAGCCCTCGGCCACCAGGTAGCCGAGCAGGCGGGCCAGCTCCGGGGTCATCTGGGCTGGGTAGCGCAACGGCCGGCGCTCGACGACGAGGTCCGACGCGAACTGGTCGAGCGCGGGGGCATGGGCCGGCCAGATCTCGCGGTGCCGCTCGACGGCGACGCGGTCGCCGGGCCGCAGGTCGGCCAGGCGGGTCCAGCGCAGCTCGAACGGCGCGGCCAGGGTCAGCACGGGGTGCTCGTGGGTGCCGGTCAACGCGAGGCCGGTTCGCAGCTTCGCGGTCCGGGTCTCGGCGAGCGGGCTGCGGTAGACGTGGGAGATCCGGGTCGGCCCGTCGGGCGTGTTGAGGGTGAGCGAGTCGTCCTCGGTGAAGCCGACGGGGCCGTCGGGCTCGATCGCCTCGTCGATTCGCAGCAGGCCCCCGCCCGTCGTGACGTACGTGTCGCCGGTCAGGCACTTCACGACCCCGGCAAAGCTGTCATAGCCCTTCATGAAGCTGACCGGGCCCGACGCGGTGCCGCCGCCGGCCATCTTCTCTCGGCTCGAGCGGATCGGCGAGAGGTTGGAGCCGGCGCCGGAGCCGAACTTGAAGAGCATCGCCTCGGTCTTGGCGAGGTCCATGATGCTGCTCATCGAGTCCTGGACCGAGTTGATGAAGCAGGCCGAGCACTGCGGCTTCGGCTCGATCCCGACGTTGAACCAGACCGGCGAGTTGAAGCTCATCTTCTGGTGGACGAGGAGGTACGTGAGCTCGGCCCCGAAGGTGGCGAGGTCCTCCGGGGTGGCGAAGTAGTGCTGGGCTTCGGCCCAGGCGGCGATCGAGAGGACGACGCGATCGATGAGCTGGCGGACGCTCGTCTCCCGCTCGGGCGTGTTCAGATGGCCGCGGAAGTACTTGCTGACGACGACGTTCGTGGCCAGCTGGCTCCAGGACGCCGGGACCTCGACGTCCTTCTGCTCGAAGACGAGCTTTCCTGACTCGTTGCCGATCGCGGCGGTCCGGATCTCCCAGGTGATCTCGTCGTAGGGGTGGACGCCCGGCCGGGTCCAGCGGCGCTCGAAGGTCAGGCCGCGGGTCCCCTCCCCGGTGAAGCGGAGCGCGCGCATTGCGGCGGCGGCCGCTTCCTCGGCGCCGGCCCGCAGGGCGGCCGCGTCGGCGAAGGCGGCGGCAGCGCGGACGGCGATCGCCTCGGCGGTGGCCCCGGCGGTGCCCTCGACGGCCGCCGCCTTCGCCCCGGTCCCGGGCGCCCGCGTCGCCGCGGGACGCCCGCTGGCCCCCTTCCTCGCGCGGGGCTTCCTCGCGGTGACTCCCTCGGGGTCGACCGGGACGACGTCATGTGCGGCTCGAGCCATCGTGCGCCTGCTCCTCTGTCGGGTCGGCGGCTCGCCGCCCCCATTCTCTCCCGGCATTGCGCCGGCCCTGCTCGTGGCGGCGACCCGCCCCGTCAATCGCGGCAGCGGGCCCGGGTCGATGCCCGTCCGTCGGTCCGCACCCTCACCGGTCCGTGGCTGGGACGACGGCCGATGGTGCTGCTGCCCTCCGCCAGGCCCCGGGTCCGTCGGGCGTCCCGGATTCGTCCCGAGGCGACCATCCGGGTTGAAGGCGGTCCCCGTACTGTAGCGCGCCGCCCGGGGCTCGGTCAAGACGAAACCACAACATGTTGTGGTGGGTGGTCCGGAGCGACAACTACATCTTGTGCACCGGCCGGATCGTGCGTCCTGCCTCGGGCGAGGCCCGCCGGGGTCGCAGGCCTTCGGGATCGGGCGGATCCCGGGTGATCAGCGGTCCAGGCTGGGCCGACCGGATCGCTGCGCCGGGCGATACGGAGCCCGGAAGAACGCCACCACCGGGCCATCCGGGCGCGATGAGGCCGGCGCGGCGTCCCCGTCCGGGTCGCCGAGGTCCAAGGCGATCGTCACCTCGTCGTCGCCGGGCCAGTTCGGGTCGTAGATGCGGAGCGCGAGGCGGGTGCCGTCGAGGTCGTAGCCCCACGCCAGCACCTGGTGGTGGCGGGCCAGGCGAAGCGGGTTGGCCGAGACGGCCCGCACGACGCCCAGCGGGACCAGCCGCCCCGCCTCGAGCCCGCGCCGGATCCGCGGCCATTCGCGCACCACCATGACGTGCATCCGGCTGTGGAGGTCGATGCCCAACCATCCCAGCGCCCTCGTCCACCAGGTCTCGCGGGCGGGGCGCAGCGGGCTTGCCAGCGAGTAGAAGCGGAGCGGGAGCCGGCCGCGGTCGAGGCTGTCGAGCTGGCGGCGCCGGATCAGCGCCCGCAACGGAGCCCCGTCGGGCGGGGCCGAGGTGTCGGATGGCGGCGGCAGGCCGGCCCGGTGGAGGTCGGCTGCGACGAACGTCATCCCGCCGCAGAGGCCGGTCGCGACATCCCCGATCTCCACGCGGACGAGCGAACCGAAGCGGAGGCGCCAGAACGGCGCGGACGGGAAGGCATTGGCGAAGCGGAGCCCGTTCGCCGACGGGCTGAAGCCGGGCACGCGCACCCTGATCGCGCGGCGGTCAGGTGACGCCGACGGCGGCTCGCCGTTCTCAGCCATGCTCCCCCTCGTGACGACGCGGGCCCGGATCAGGTCGGGACGCTGGCCCCGGGCTCGCGCTCCTCGATCGCCCAGTGGATGTCCCAGCGGTCCATCGCTGCCAGGTACGGGTCGGGATCGAGCTGCTCGGGGACGTAGACGCCGCCCCCGCCCCAGTCGCCCCGGGCCAGGAGCTCGAGGCCGAGGACCGGGTTGAAGCCGGTCTGGTAGGCCACGGCCTGGAGCCCGAAGTTCGCCCAGGACTCCTCGCCGACGGTCTTCTGGTAGAGGTAGACCTCCCGCGGCGCGCCGTCCCTGCGCCCGAGGACCCAGGTTCCCACGATCGCCCGGCCCTTCATCCGCTCGCCGACCTGCGCCGGGTCCGGCGTGAGTGCGGCGACCACGTCGCGCGGCGCGACCTCCACGCCCTTCACCGTGATCGGCTTCGTGGAGTCGAGGCCGACCGCGTGGAGGACTTGGAGCACGTTGATGAAGTCGGAACCCAGGGCGTACTTGAAGGTGACGTTCCTGACGCCGGGAATGCCGCGCGGGACCAGCACGACCTCCTCGTGCTCGACGTTGACGCACTCCACGGGCCCGATCCCCTCGGGGAAGACGAACGGCTCGGGCGCCGAGAACGGCTCGGTCGTGTAATGGCCGCCGCGGGAGGCGTCCCAGATGAGCGGGGGGTTGAGGCACTCCTCGATCGTCGTCCAGATCGAGAAGACGGGGGCGAAGGCGTGGCCCTCGATGTGGAGGTCGCCGCCGTCGCGGACATGGACCTCGTCGATCTCGTCGAAGAGGTGCTTGTTGGCGTAGCCGGCAAAGACGTCGGTCAGCCCGGGGTCCATCCCGAGCCCCAGGATCGCCAGGCGCCCCGCCGCCTTCCAGGCATCGTGCTTCGGGAACTGGTAGTCGCCGAGCTTCACGCCCGGGGTCGTGAACGGCGAGGTGGGGTGGGGCTCCGAGAGGCTGACGGCCATGTCGAGGTAGTCCACGCCCGCCGCGAAGGCCCCGTCGAAGAGCGTGGGCACGAACCGTGGGTCGGCGGCGTTGACCACGATGTCCACGCCGTGCTCGCGGGCCAGCTGGGTGACGAGCTCCGGCTTCCCGGCATCGACGAACGCGACCGGGAAGCGCCCAGTCGCCGGCGCGTCGGCCGGGCCGCCGCCGAGGCGCGACTGGACGATCTGTGCCCGATCGAGGTCGTAGTCGGCGAGGACCATGCGGTCGAGCCACGAGGTCCCGCCGGCCAGCTTCGCGATCGCCTCGCCGACCGTCCCGACTCCGACGAGGAGGACCTTGAGCTGCTTCATCCAGCGACCTCCGAGCTCTATCACGGCCGGCGCAGCGGAGCGCCTCCGGCAAGGTTGCCACGGTGCCGGTCACCGTGCGCCGGTGTTGCGTCGTGCGGACTCGGGGGGGGGCGGACATGCCGCCAGCGGCCGCGGCGCCTGGCTCGTGCGCGGCGCGACCCCGAACCGCGGGGCTGCCATCGGGGCGGTACAGGCTCGGCCGGATGCTCGACCCGTCGGAAGCGGGCGAGGGCCACGCGTGTACCCGCCACGGGCGATGACGGAACGGAATAACCGCCTGCCACGCCGGCGCCCCTGCGGCGCGCCGGCGACGCCACGGTGCCCACGTGTCGGACCTCCTCGCCACGGCTGCCTGAGGCATCTCATCTCCGCCGCGGAGCGTCGCTCAGGCGCGCTTCGGCGCTCGGCGCGGGTTGCCGGTCTTCTTCGTGGCGCCGCGCCCTGGCTTCCAGCGCGGTTCCTCGCCGGGATTGTCGTCGGCGCCCGGGACACCCGATCCGCGGTCAGCGGACCGGTGGGCAGCGGGCCCGTTGGCAGCGTTCCCTGGCGGCGTTCCGGGCCGGCCGGCCGAGGGGGCCCCGAGGCGCTGTCTCGAGAGGCGCTCGGCGAGCCAGGCCGCGTGCGCCGTTCGCGCACCCGCCGCCCGGAGGCTCGCGGCGAGCGCGTTGTCGTTCGTCACGACGAGCGCGCCCTCGGGCGCGGCGGCCACGAGGTCGCGGAGCAGGTCGTCGGCCGAGCGCCGCCCCGCGTGCCGGACCTCGATCCCGGCGGCGAGTCGCCGGTCGGACGCTCCGGGCGCCGGGGACCCATCGAGGACGAGGACGACGGCGACCCCGGCCGGCACGAGAGCCCGGAGGCGCCCGGTGAGCGCCGCCGCGGGCAAGGGGCCGCCCTCCCGGGCCAGGGCGTGGAGGACGTTCGTGCCATCGATGAGCAGGCGCGTCGTGCCGGCGAACGGATCGGGGGATCGGCGGGGCATGCGGCCATGGTACGGCCGCGTCCCGTCCGGGCTACGATTCGCCGCATGCTCCTTCTCGTGGACCTCGACGGCGTCGTCTACCGCGGGGCTGCGCCGATCCCCGGCGTGGCAGCTGCCCTGGCCACCCGCGTGGAGGGCGGCGACACGGTCGTCTACGTCACGAACAACTCGATGCACTACGGCGCCGACTACGTTGCCCGCCTCTCCGGCATGGGCGCTCCCGTGACCGCCGAGCGCGTCGTCAGCAGCTCGCGGGCCACGGCCCTCTACCTGGCGGGGCCCGAGATCGCCCCGCCGGTGCGACGCGTCCTCACGCTCGGCGCCGACGGCCTCGAGCGGGAATGTCGTGACGCCGGCCTCGAGGTCGTGACCGCCGCCGCCGCGGCCGCCCGCATGTCGAGCGAGGCGCTCTCCGGGTGGGATGCGGCGGAGCACCCGGATGCCGTCGTCGTGGGCCTCGATCCGCAGCTCACCTATCTCCGCCTCGCGGCTGCCGTGGATTCCGTCGGGCACGGTGCCCGCTTCGTGGCGACGAACCGCGACCCGGTCTACCCGACGGAGCGCGGCACGCGCCCGGGCGCGGGCTCCATCGTCGCTGCCGTGGAGGCCGGGGCGCAGGTGACACCGGTCACGATCGGCAAGCCGGGCCCGATCCTCCTCGAGATGGCGATCCGGGCCGCCGGGCCGGGGTTCGCCCGGGATGACGTCGTGATGATCGGCGACGGCCTGGCCACGGACATCGCGGCGGCGAACGGCCTCGGGATCCGGTCGGTCCTGATGCTCACCGGCATCACCTCGCGGGACCAGGCCGACGCGGCCCCGCCCGGTCAGCGTCCCACGATCGTGGCGACCGACGCGGACGAGCTGCTCGCGGTTCTCGACGTCCTCGCCGCCGGGACGGAGGGGGCGTCTTCCGTGATCGAGCGGTAGTCCCTCGGGCGCGGATATGCGGCGAGCGGACCCGGCCGGAACGCCGGCCCCGGCCGGAACGCCGGACCCGGCCGGAGCGCCGGCCCCCGCCGGAACGCCGGCCCCCGCCGGAACGCCGGCCCCCGCCGGAACGCCGGCCCCCGCCGGAACGCCGGCCATCTGTCCGAGCGGCGCGACCGAAGCCTTTCCTTGGAGTGTCGGTACCATGGCGGCACCGGGCGGCCCGCGCGTGGTTCGCGGCCGGCAGGAAGGAGCGTCGGGCATGTCCACCGTCCTCGTCACCGGGGCCTCCGGCTTCGTCGGAGGCCATCTGCTTCCCGAGCTCCTCGCCCACGGTCATCGCGTCGCGGCCCTCGTCCGCGAGCCGGGCGCCGGGGCCGCGATCCTTCGCCGGCTTTCCCCGGAGCAGGCGGCGCACGTGGAGGTGCGAACCGGAGATGTCCTCGCCCCGGACTCGCTCACCGGGGCCCTGGCCGGCGTGGACGCGGTGATCCACCTCGTCGCGATCGCCCGCGACTGGGAGGATGGCCGGGAGCTGCTGCGGGTCAATCTCGGCGGGACCCGGAACGTGATCGCCGCGATGGAGGCGTCCGGCGTTCGGCGCCTGGTCCACCTCGGCGCGCTCGGCGTCGCGGAACGTCCGGAGCTCCATTACGCGACGAGCAAGGCGCGCGCCGAGGGCGCGGTCCGGGCGAGTGCCCTCGACTGGTCGATCCTCAAGCCGTCGCTCCTCTTCGGGCCGGGGGACGGCTTCTTCAACATCGTGGCCGACCTCGTGCGCATTCCCGTGCCGGTCGTCCCCGTTCCGGGTCGTGGGACGAGCCGGTTCCAGCCGCTCCACGTCGACGACCTCGCCACCTGCCTGCGCCTCGCGCTCGAGCGCCCCGAGACCGCGGGCCGCGCATTCGAGCTCGGCGGACCCCGGACCTGGACCTACCGGGAGATCACCGTCGAGGTCGCCCGCGCGCTCGGGAAGCGGCGGGTCATCGTCCCGATGCCGGTGCCGCTCATCGCGCTCGTGGCAGGGGCGATGGAGGCCGTTCACCTGCGGTTCTTCCCCGTGGCCACCGACCAGCTCCGCCAGCTCGCCCTTGACAATGTCGGGCCTCCGGACGGGGTGGAGCAGGCCTTCGGCTTCGTTCCGCGCACAATGGAGGGCGAGCTCCGGTACCTGCGCCACCCGAAGGCGCAGCAGGAGCCGGCGCCCGCCGCATAGGGCGGGCCGGGAGGTTCGGTGGTCCGTCGCGGCGCGCTCGCCCTGGCCTGGCTCGGGGCCGCGCTCCTCGTCGCCCTCGGCGCCGCCGGGCTCGTGGCCGCGCTCGACCACCCCGCCGGAGGGCCGGGACGGCCGGAGCTGACCTGGACCGCGGACCGGGCGGCAGCGACGGCCCTCGACGCGTCCGCGGAGGACCTCGCGGCTTTGACGGAGGCGGTCGGCGTCCTCGGCGACCATGGGCGGGCCGCCCTGTCGGCCCTCGTGGCCCGCGATGAGGCGGCCCTCGCGGCCGCGATCCCGGCGGGGTCCGCCCAGCTCGACGTGATCGACGAGGCGGCGGCCACCCTCGAACGCGGCCTCGTGGCGCTGGAGCTCGATGCGCCCGACCGGGCGATTCGCTACTCGCCCGCGACACTCGCCCGGTACGACGCACTCGCCGGAGCGGTCGCCGCGGTGGAGCCCCTCCGGCCCGCCTGGGAGCGGCTCGCCGCGGGCGTCGCCCCGGCTGTCGGGCTCACGCGCCATCTCCTCGCCCACGACGAGATCGCGGGTCGGGCGATCCAGCTCGGGGGGGCCGGCCGGTATGCCGACGCGATCGAGCGGATCGACGAGGCCACGGCCGAGCTCGACGCGGCCCGCGTCGTCCGCGACCAGCTTGCCGCGAACGTGGACGTCACGACCCTCGACCAGTGGCTCGACCGCAACGCCTCCTATGGCGCCGCGCTCCGCGACCTCTGGGATGCACTCCGGACGTCCAAGGGCCGCGCGACGGCCGCGGTCCGCGACGCCGCCGCGCGGGAGCAGGAGGCGCGGGCCCTCCTCCCGCCCGACGCCCGGGCCCTCGTCGTGATCCTCGGCGACGTCGCCCGGGGCGGGCTCAACCAGGCCGTGATCGCGATCGAAGAGGTCCGTGGCCAGCTTCTCGACGCCGCCACCGCCGCGGCCGACGCCACCCGTTCGGCCGCACCGGAGGCCGCGCCCACGGCCACGCCCTCACCCGAGGCCGCGCCCACGGCGACGCCCCCGCGCGCACCGGCCTCCCCGACGACGGTCCCGCCCACCCGGGCGCCCTGAGCACGGATAGACTGCGGGCAGTCTCCCGGCCGAGGGCCGGATCACCCCGCCCGTGCCAGGAGCTCGACTCGCATGCAGCTGCGCATCGTCACCGATCAGCCCTGGGACGTCGCCGCCGACGTCCTCGCGATCCCGGTCGGCCCCGACCCCGCGTTCGATGGCCCCCTCGCCGAGCTCGACCGCCGGAGCGGCGGCGAGCTGCAGGCCCTTGCCGCGTTCGGCGAGCTGAAGGGACGTCCCTTCGCGTCCGTGCTCGCGTCCGCGGGCGAGATGCCGGCCGGACGGCTCCTCGCGATCGGCACCGGTCCCGCGGCCGAGGTCGACCGCGAGCGCGTCGTCCACGTCGGCGCCGCGATCATCCGCCGCCTCGCCGATCGACCGGTCCGAAGCCTGGCGATCTGGCTCGGCGACCTGCCGGCCGCCGTCGAGGGCGGCGCGGGCGCGGTGGCCGAGCTCCTGGCCCGTGGCGTCGTCGAGGGCGGGTTCGACCCCTCGACGATCTACCGCGCTGCCCCCGAGGGGACGCCCCCCGTCCTCGACGAGCTCATCCTCGTCGCCCCGGGCGCCGATGCCGCGCTGCTCGCCGCCGCCGCGGAGCGCGGTGCCGTCATCGGGGAGGGGACGAACCTGACCCGCCGCCTCGCCAACCGGGCGGCGAACGACGTCAGCCCGGAGGTGCTCGCCGACGAGGCCCGCGAGATCGCGGCCCGCCACGGGCTCTGGATCGACGTCATCGACGAGGTCCGCGCCGCCGAGCTCGGGATGGGGATGTTCCTCGCGGTGGGGCGCGGCAGCGCGAATCCGCCGCGGATGATCGTCCTGCGCTCGGGGGATGCCGACGCGACCGATGCCCTCGGGCGCCGACTCGCCCTCGTCGGCAAGGGGGTCTGCTTCGACTCCGGCGGGATCTCCATCAAGCCGGCCGACCGGATGGAGGAGATGAAGATGGACAAGACGGGGGCCTGCACGGTGCTCGCCGCCGCCGCGACCGTCGCCCGTCTTGCCCCTGGCACGCCGCTCTTCGCCGTGGCCCCCGCCGTCGAGAACATGCCGGGTCCTCACTCGACGCGGCCCGGCGACATCGTGACCGCGCTCAACGGCAAGACCGTGGACGTCATCAACACCGACGCCGAGGGCCGCCTGATCCTGGGCGACGCGATGACGTACGCGGAGCGCCTGGGGGCAACCCACGTCGTGGACGTCGCGACCCTCACCGGAGCCGTGGCCCGGGCGCTCGGGCACCTCGTCGCCGGCGGCTTCGGCGCCCCCCAGGCCTGGTTCGACGACGTGGCCGCCGCCGCGGCCCGGGCCGGCGAGCGCCTCTGGCAGCTGCCGCTCGTCGAGGAGTACTGGGCCGAGATGGAGAGCTGGTACGCCGACATGGCGAACGTCGGCTCCACGGCCGAGGGCGGCGGGATCCGGAGTGCCCTCTTCCTGCGCCAGTTCGTCACCGTGCCGTGGGTCCACCTCGACATCGCCGGGACCGCCTACTTCCGCAAGGCGACCCCGTGGGCGGCCCGCGGCGCCACGGGCTCGTCCACCGCGACGCTCGTCGAGCTGGCCCTCGCCGGCGCGACGCCCGCATAGCGGCCGCGCGGCGCGGCCGTGACCGTCCTCGCCGCCGATTCCGTCGGTCTCGCCGTGCTCTTCGGGGTCGCGGGCGCCGCGTGGGGCCTTGCGGCCGACCGGATCGCCGCCCGCTGGCCGGCCCACGAGCCGGAGCTCGACGACGACGACGGCACGATCCGGGCGGCCGGGTGGGTTCGCTCGCCGGACTGGCGGACCCTCGTCGTCACGATCCTCGGAGGTGTCGCGCTCGCGGCGCTCCCGTCGCGCTTCGACGCGCCTCGCGACCTCCTGCTCTTCGGTGTCTTCTTCGCCGGGCTCACGCTCCTGCTCGCGACCGACCTCGACCAGCGGCTCCTGCCCGACGTCGTCACCCTCCCCGCGATCCCGCTCGCGCTCGCGGTCGGGCTCCTGGGCCTGAACCCGCTCGTTCCCGCGGCGGCGCTCCCGGGCGCCCTGCTCGCAGCCGTGGCGATCCCGGCCGTCCTCTACGCGATCTCGATCCCCTTCGGGGCCGGGGCGATCGGGATCGGCGACCTGAAGCTTCTCGTCACGGTGGGCCTGCTCACCGGGCTGGCACGAGCCGTGGCGGGGGTGACAGTCGGGATCCTCGCGGGGGGGCTGGTGCTCGCCGCCCTGCTCGTGGCGCGCCGCATCACCCTGAAGTCGTACGTCCCGTTCGGGCCGTTCCTGATCCTCGGCGCGTACTGGGCGGTCCTGGTCGCCCTCTGACCCAACCGTCCCGGTGGGCAGGCTGGCGGGCGGGGAGTAGAATGCGCCGCAGCCGGGTCGTCCCGAGGTGTGCCCCCTTCGGACGGCGACGTACCGGCGGGATGGAGACCCCCCGGCGCCCGGGTTGCGCCGAACGGAGAACCGCCTGCGCGATGTCGCCTTCCTGATGCGAATACGCTCCACCCCCCGCGCAGCGGGCTGGTCCCCGGCCCGCCGGCGCCTCGCCGTTCCCCGCCGTCCTGCGGCTGGTTCCGCGCGGCTCGTCGCGGTGCTCCTCGTCCTGCCCCTCCTCCTTGGCCTCGTGGGCGCTCCCGCGGCGCGCGGCGACGATCTGGCCGACGCCGTTGCCCGCCAGAAGGCGCTCGCCGCCCGAGTCAAGGAACAACGCTCCGAGGTCGCCAAGCTCCGCGAGCTCCAGGGAGGGCTGGCCCAGGAGATCGGCTCCACCCAGTCGGCGCTCAGCGGGATCAACGCCAACCTGGCCCAGACGAAGGCGCGGATCGAGAAGCTCGGCGATCGCATCGACCGGGTTCGCGCCGCCTACGACGAGCTCGTGGCCCAGGTGGCGCTCCTCGACCGGCAGGTGGTGGCGATCGAGGAGGAGCAGGCGGAGAAGGCCGACGAGCTGCGTGCCCGGAAGGATCTCCTGGCCGCCCGGGTCCGGGAGGCCTACCGGACCGACCGGACGCCGATCGTCCAGGCGTTCCTCTCCGCGGGATCGTTCACGGATCTCCTCCAGGACGTCGGCTCCTACCTCGATCTCGGCGACCAGGACCGCGCTCTCGCCGGGCGGATCGAGAGCGACGCCCGGACGATCGACGCGCTCCGCGCGCTCCTCGTCGACACGCGGGCCGCCCGCGCCGAGCTCAAGGACGAGACGCTCGCCCAGAAGCGCGAGCTCGCCGCCCGGATGAAGGACTACCGGGCCGCGAAGAAGCGCCTCGCCCGGCTCCAGGCGGAGACCCAGCGCCAGCTCGCCATCCAGCGCGCCGCGTTCGCGAAGATGTCCCAGAACAAGACGGCCCTCAAGGCGGCGATCGCCCGTGACGTGGCCTCTCAGCGGAGGCTCGCCAGCAAGATCTCGGCGATCGTGGCCCGCCAGCGGTCGCTCGGCAACATCCCGTCGGCGTACAACGGGACGCTCCGCTGGCCGATGGCAGGTTCGCTCACCCAGGAGTTCGGGTGTACCGGATTCGGCTGGGAGCCGCCGCTCGGGAGTTGCGCCCACTTCCACCAGGGGATCGACCTCGCGGCCCCGAAGTACACGCCGATCCGCGCCGCTGGCGACGGCGTGGTGGTCTTCGCCGGACCGAACCCCTATGACCCGTATCCGAAGGCCTGGATCGTGATCATCGCCCACAGCGAGTCGCTCCAGACCTGGTACGCCCACGTGGACAACGCGTTCCATCCGCCCGTTGTCTCCGCCGGCCAGCGCGTCTCGGCCGGGCAGGTCATCGCCTACGTCGGGATGACTGGCAGGACGACGGGACCGCACCTCCACTGGGCCGTGATGGCGAACGGCCACTTCGTGAACCCGCGGCTCTTCGTCTGACCGGCTCGCGCGTCGCAGGTCCGTGAACGCGACCGTCGGTGCGCGAACGAGCCCGTGGTAGCATCGACCGTGGAGCGTCCCCCTCCAGTTCTTCCCCGCGTGCGTGAGGACGGGCGTTGAAGCGGACCCTGGCAGTGATCCTGGCCGGTGGCGAAGGTGCCCGGCTCTCCATCCTGTCCGAGGAACGGGCCAAGCCCGCCGTCCCCTTCGGCGGCAAGTTCCGGATCATCGACTTCGCGCTCTCGAACTGCGTCAACTCCGAGATCGACAACGTCGCGGTCCTGACCCAGTACAACCCCCGCTCGCTCTCGGACCACATCGGCTCCGGGCGCCCCTGGGACCTCGACCGGAACGTGGGCGGCGTCCGCATCCTCCCGCCCTACATCGGGCGCGGCAGGGCGCGCGAGTGGTACCGCGGCACCGCCGACGCGGTCCTCCAGAACATGCGGGTCGTCGACCAGGCGCCGGGCGATGCGGTCCTCGTCCTCGCCGGCGACCACGTCTACAAGATGGACTACGCGCGCTTCGTCGCCTACCACCGCCAGCGGCGGGCGGACGTGACCCTGGCGGTCCGCCGCGTCCCGCTGGCCGAGGCGACCCGGATGGGGATCCTCGCCCTCGACGAGACCGGGCACGTCGTGGAGTTCCAGGAGAAGCCGAAGCAGCCAAAGTCCGACCTCGCGAGCATGGGCGTCTACGTCTTTTCCAAGCGTGCCCTCCATCGCTGGCTCGACGCGGATCACCAGGACTTCGGGACCGACGTCATCCCGGCGATGATCGACGGCGGGGCCCGGGTCTATGGCTACCGCTTCGACGGCTACTGGCAGGACGTGGGGACCATCTTCAGCTACTGGGAGGCGAACATGGCCCTCCTCGAGGATCGCCCCCTGCTCGACCTCTACGACAAGGAGTGGCTCATCCACACGCGGTCGGAGGAGCGCGCCCCGGGCAAGATCGGGGCCACCGCGCAGGTTCACCGGAGCCTCATCAGCCACGGCTGCCAGGTCCACGGGATGGTCGTGAACTCCGTTCTCTCGCCCGGCGTCGTCGTCGGTGTGGGCGCGGTGGTCCGCGACTCGATCCTCATGTTCGACACCGTCGTCCGGCCGGGGGCCCTCGTGGACCGGGCGATCCTCGACAAGGAGGTGACGGTGGGTCCCGGGGCGATCGTCGGGGCCGGCGCCGACCTCACCGTGGCCAACCGCCTGAGCCCGAGCCACCTGACCGACGGGATCACGATCGTCGGCAAGCGGGCGGTGATCCCCCGCGGCGTGCGGATCGGGCGCAACGTCCGAATCGACCCGGACGTGCGGGCCACGGACTTCCATGGCCGGGTCGTCGAATCGGGCGAGACGGTCCGCCGGGCCGTCCCGAAGGCCGCCGCTCGGCGCCGCGCCGCACCTGTCGCCGTGGCGGCCACCGGGGCGGCACTCGAGGCGGGTGCCGGCGAGGCGGCCCTGGCGTCGGCGGACGGTTCGCGCCGGGCCGACGAGTGAGAATCGCGGGCTTGCGATCGCCGCGGCCGGCGTCGCCGCGCTGACGGCGCGCCCCCGCCGCCTCCGCCCTGCTACGATCGACCGATGCGGCTCCAGCCCCACCGCCCGTCCCGCGAGATCCTGTCCGGCGAGTCGGCCGACGTCTACTTTGCCCGGGCCACCCGGATCCTCGAACGCGAGGGCCTCGACCCGATCGTCGTCATGGAGGTCTTCAGCCGGGGCGCGGGTGTGCTGTGCGGGATCGACGAGGCGAAGAACCTGCTCGCCCACGTCCTCGCGAACGCCGCCGAGGGCGAGGTGGTCGTCGAGGCGCTCGAGGATGGCGACCTCTTCTCCCCGAAGGAGGTCGTCCTCCGGATCCGGGGCCGCTACCGCGCCTTCGGTCTCTACGAGACGGCCTTCCTCGGGATGATGGCCCAGGCGACCGGCTGGGCCACCGCGGCGCGCGAGTGCGTGGAAGCGGCCGCGCCCCAGCCCGTCATCAGCTTCGGGGCCCGTCATGTCCACCCCGACGTGACCGACGTCCTCGACTACGCGGCGATCGTGGGCGGCTGCGTGGGCGCCTCCACGCCGGCGGGGGCGCGCCTCGTGAACCTCAACCCGACGGGCACGATGCCCCATTCGCTGGTCCTCATCGTCGGGGACACCGTCCGGGCCGCCCAGGCCTTCGACCGCGACCTCGAGGAGGACGTCCCCCGGATCGTCCTCGTCGATACCTTCAAGGACGAGGCCGAAGAGGCGCTCCGCGTTGCCGACGCCCTCGGCTCGAGGCTCTACGGGATCCGCCTCGACACGCCGTCGGAGCGCGGCCGGGTCACGGCCGATCTCGTGAAGGAGATTCGAGCCCGCCTGGACCAGGCCGGCCATGGGCACGTCCGGATCGTCGTCTCCGGCGGCCTGACACCCGAGCGGATCCGCTCGTTCAAGGAGCAGGGCGCCCCCTGCGACAACTTCGCCGTCGGCAGCTACATCTCGGGCGCGAGCCCGATCGACTTCACCGCCGACATCAAGGAGATCGACGGCCGGCCCATCGCGAAGCGCGGCCGGATCCCCGGGGTCACCCCGAGCCCCCGGCTGGCGCGGGTCGACCTCACGGAGTGGCGGAGCCCGGACTGAGCGTTCCCGTCCGCACCGACGTCCTCTCGCGGGTCGAGGCAGCGGCCCGGGCCGCGCGCATCGGCCGCGTCGCCTGCGACCTGGAGCTCGACCTCGCGGCCGGCACGACCACGTACCGCGGCCGGGCCCGCCTCCGCTTCCCGGTCACCGGCCGCGGCGACCTCTTCCTCGACTTCCGCGGCGGCGCGATCGAGTGTCTCGCGATCAACGGCCGGGAGGTGACTCCCGAGCGGCCCGGCCACCGGATCCTCCTCCCCGCGGACCTGCTCGCCGCGACGACCGAGGTGGAGGTCGCCTACGAGAACGCGTACGACACCGGTGGCGACGGGTTCCACCGGTTCGTGGATCCCGAGGACGGCGAGGAGTACCTCTACTCGAACTTCGAGCCGTTCGAGGCCCATCGCCTCTTCCCCTGCTTCGACCAGCCCGACCTGAAGGGGACATACGCGGTGACGGTGCGCGCGCCGGCCGCCTGGACGGTGCTCGCGAACGGGCCTGCGACCGCGGCCGTGCCGCTCTCCGGGGGCCGGCTCGAGCATCGCTTCGCCCGGACGCCGCCGATCTCCACGTACCTCGTTGCCGTCATCGCGGGTGCCTACCGGGGCGTCGCGTCGTCGCACCACGGGACGCCGCTCGGGATCTGGTCGCGCCGATCGCTCGCTCCCTTCGTCGACCCGGACGAGGTCTTCGAGGTCACGAAGCAGGGCCTCGACTTCTACGCAGCCCTCTTCGACCACCCGTTCCCGTTCGCGAAGTACGACCAGGTCTTCGTTCCCGAGTTCAACTCGGGGGCGATGGAGAACGTCGGCGCGGTCACGTTCACCGAGGAGTACGTCTTCCGCGATCCGCCGACCGAGACGCAGCGGCTCGGGCGCGCCGAGACGGTCCTCCATGAGCTCGCCCACATGTGGTTCGGCGACCTCGTGACGATGCGCTGGTGGGACGACCTCTGGCTCAACGAGAGCTTCGCGACGTACGTCTCGAGCCTCGCCCTTGCCGAGGCGACGCGCTTCGACGCGGCTTGGCGCTCGTTCCACGCCGACATGAAGCGCTGGGGCTACCAGGCGGACGCCCGCTCGACGACCCACCCGGTTGCAGGCCCTGTCACCGACACCGACGCGACCTTCTACAACTTCGACGGGATCACGTACGGGAAGGGCGCCTCGGTCATCAAGCAGCTCGTCGCCGAGATCGGGATGGATGCCTTCCGGGCCGGCCTGCGGACGCACGTCCGGCGCCACGCCTGGGAGAATGCGACGCTCGCCGACTTCCTCGCCGCTCTCGAGGAGGGGGCCGGTCGCCCGCTCCACGACTGGAGCCGACGCTGGCTCGAGACAGCGTCGCTCAATGCGATCGAGGCCTCCTGGACGGTGCGCGACGGTCGGATCGAGCGGATCCAGCTGGCCCAGGGGGCGCCCGACGAACATGACACCCTCCGTCCGCACGCCCTCGAGATCGCCCTCGTGCGGGCCAGCGGCGACGGCCCGGCCGAGATCGATGTGGTGCCCGCCCGGATCGAGGGACCGGAAGCGTGGGTCGAGGCCGCGTCGGGCCTCCCGGCGCCCGACCTCGTCTTCCCGAACCACGGTGACCACGACTACGCGCGTGTCGTCCTCGATCCGGTCTCGCTCCGGGCCGTCCCACGGCTGCTGGGGCGCGTCGAGGACCCGCTCCTCCGCCAGCTCCTCTGGGGGACACTCTGGGAGATGCTCCGGGCGGCGCGCTACTCCTCGCTCGAGCTGCTCGAGCTGGCCCGGGTGGAGCTCCCCGCGGAGCGCGACGACCAGGTGCTCGTGGCCGGGCTCGACGCCGCGCGCGGTGCGCTCGCCCGCTACGTGCCCGAGGATCGCCGCGTCGCGGAGGCGGAGCGGTTCGTGGCTGTCGCCCTCGCCGCGCTCGGCGCGGTTCCGCCCGGCGACCTCCGCACGCTCTGGCTCCGGGCCGCCCTCGGAGCGGCCGCCGAGCCCGCGAGCGTGGCCGCCCTCGCCCGCGTCATCGACGGGGAGGCGGGATCACCCGAGGTGCGGGTGGATCGCCGGATGCGCTGGACCGTCACCGCGCTCGCCGTGGCTCATGAGCTCCCCGGCGCGGCGGAGCGGCTGGCGGCGGATCGCGCTGCCGACGCGACGGACCGTGGCCTCCGCGCGGCGCTCCGCGCCGAGGTCGGTGCCCCGGATCCGGCGGTCAAGGCGGCCGCCTGGGAGCGGATCCACGGCGAGGGCTATGGGTCATTCCACCTGACCCAGGCCGCGATGCTCGGCTTCAACCACGCCCACCAGGCGGCGCTCCTCGGCCCGTACGTGGATCGCTTCTTCGAGGCGCTGCCGGCCGTCGCCACCGAGCGGGACCACCCGTTCCTGCGGGCCTATGTCACGGCGCTCTTCCCGGAGTACCGGCCGGAGCCCGCGCTCGTGGGCCGGGCGCGCGACGTCGCCACGGCAGCGGGCGACGACCATCCGAGCCTGCGCCGCCTCCTTCTCGAGGAGGCCGACGACATGGAGCGGGCCGTGGTCTGCCGCTCGTTTGCCACGCTGCGGGCCGGTCGCCACCCCGCCTGACATCTGGATCTACCCGCGGCCCTCCATCCGGCGGGCCAGCCAGAAGAGGCCGACGAGGGACTTCGCGTCGCGCACCTCGCCCCGCTCCGCCGCCGCGACCGCCTCGCGCCAGGGGAGCCGAACGAGCTCGAGATCCTCGTCCTCGTCCGGGCCAAGGCGGTTCCCGTCGGCAACCGCGAGGCTGGTCGCGAGGTAGAGGAACATCCGCTCGGTTGCGAAGCCGGGCGCCGTCCAGAAGTCGCCGAGCCGTTCCATCGCCGCGGCCCGATACCCGGTCTCCTCCTCGAGCTCGCGCCGGGCGGCCACGTCGGGGTCCTCGGTCGCTCCCGACGCGGGATCGCGGTCGAGCGTGCCGGCCGGAATCTCGAGGAGGAGGCGGCCGGCGGGGTGCCGGTACTGCCGGACGAGGAGGATGCGGTCCTCCTCATCGAGGGCGACGATCGCGACGGCACCGGGATGCTCCACGACCTCCCGCCGGGCGCGCCGACCGCCCGGCAGCACCACGGTGTCGAGGCGGAACTCGAGGATCCGGCCCCGGTGGAGCGTCGTCGATTCGACCAGCCGCTCGACGCGAGCGTCGTCCGGCAGCGATCCCCCGGGGCCGTCCTCCACCGCGGTCAGGCGGGCGTGGCGGCGGGTCCGGTCGCGGCGCTGGGTGCGGGCGCGGATGCCGACACGGGCGTAGCCTCGGTGCCCGCCGAGACCTTCCGGCGGACCGAGAGTTCCGTGTCGGCGTCGAAGAGGTGGATCTTGTCGAGCGGGATGTGGAGCGTCAGCGTGTCGCCGGGCTGGACTTTCCGCTCGGCGGAGACCAGGGCGACGACGTCGATCCCGCTGACGATGACATGGAGAAGCTCCTCGTTGCCGAGGTACTCCACGACGTCGGCCTTGGACGGGGCCGTCGCGAAGTCGCCGCTGGTGGCCGCCACGTCGAGGTGCTCCGGCCGGATGCCCACGATGAAGTTGCGGGTGGAGGTCGCTGCGACGCCTTCCCGGAAGGCGACGGGGAGCGGGATCTGGATCTCGTCGGCCCGCAGGACCGCCGACTCGCCGCTGCCCTCGAGCGTTGCCGGCAGGAAGTTCATGGCCGGGCTCCCGATGAAGCCGGCGACGAACTTGTTGTCGGGGTGGTCGTAGAGGTCCTGGGGGGTGCCGACCTGCTGCAGCTGGGCCCGGCTCATGACGGCGATCCGCTGTCCCATCGTCATCGCCTCGACCTGGTCGTGGGTGACGTAGATGATCGTCGTCCCCAGGCGCTGGTGGAGGCGGGCGATCTCGGCCCGGGTCTGGACGCGGAGCTTGGCGTCGAGGTTGGAGAGCGGCTCATCCATGAGGAAGACCGCCGGTTCCCGGACGATCGCCCGGCCCAGGGCGACGCGCTGGCGCTGGCCGCCGGAGAGCTCCTTCGGCTTGCGGGCGAGGAGCTCGGTCAGCTGGATCGTCTCAGCCGCCTCCTTGACCCGCCGCTCGATCTCCTTCTTGTCGACCTTGCGGAGCTTGAGGCCGAAGGCGAGGTTGTCGTACACGCTCATGTGCGGGTAGAGCGCGTAGCTCTGGAAGACCATCGCGATGTCGCGGTCTTTCGGCGGGACGTCGTTGACGACCTTGTCGCCGATCCGGAGCGTCCCGGCGGTGATGTCCTCGAGGCCGGCGATCATCCGGAGGCTGGTCGTCTTCCCGCAGCCTGATGGCCCGACGAAGACCATGAACTCGCCGTCGTTGATGGCCAGGTTGAGGTCGTCGACGGCGGTCACCTCGCCGAACTTCTTGGTGACCTGGTCGAACGTCACGGTAGCCATGCGCGCGCTCCCTTCCCGTCCGGGTCATCGCGGGCCCTTGCATCCGGCCGCCGGGGGCGGCTCGGACGGGCCCCGTACGAGGTGCCGGTTCGGGTACGAAGGGATCGTAGCATCACGGGCGGGGACTTCCAACCCCATCATGGCGCGGCATGTCGGGCCGTCCGCGTCGGGCCGGAGGTCGGCCGCGCCTTTACCCGGCGACCGGGACGGCGAAGGCGAGCGTCACGAGCGCGACCGAGGCTACGATCTCGACGATCCCGACGTGGACCGGTCGGATGGGGCGCGCCGAGCCCGCCTGGCGGCGTTCCAGGATGGGGAGCGCCGCCGCCCGCGCGGTGAGCGCCGCGAAGAAGGCGGCGTAGGGCCAGGGAAGGGCCAGGGCGG
>JBBSAS010000003.1:0-21617 GCA_038252055.1 Candidatus Limnocylindrales bacterium | reverse complement strand
GACGAGCTCGGCCTCGGCCGTGGAGACGGTCTCGGCGCGCTCCTCGTGCGGGCCTGCGGGACGCGGACGGTCGTCGCGCGGCGGGCGGGAGTCCCGGCGGGGCCGGTCGTCGCGGGGCCGCTCATCGCGCGGCCGGTCATCACGAGGCCGGTCGTCGCGGGGCCGGTCGTCGCGGGGCCGGTCGTCGCGCCGTGGTCGATCGTCGCGGGGGCCGCGGTCGTCGCGGGGCGGTCGGTCGTCGCGGGGCGGTCGGACCGGCAGGGGCGCCTTCTCCGCGGCGGCCCGCTTCGGGGCCTCGCCGCCGAGCGCGCTCCGCGGGGCCGCGACGATCCGGGCGAGCTCGGCGCCCATGCCCAGGACGCCCCGGCTGCCGGGGGTGAGGATCTCGAAATCGAGCTCGTCGAGGCCCACGCCGAACGCCTCGCGGGCGAGGCGGAGGGCCTCTTCGACGGACTTGCCGGTGAACTCCTGGTATTCGCTCATGGTGTCAGCGCTTTCTCCCTCGGCGGCCCTGCCGGCCGCGTTCACGCGGGCGCACCGTGGCCGCCGCGGATGACGTGCGGGCGGCCTTCGTGCGCTCGGCGGGCTGTGGCTTGGTGGTCTTGTCGGCGGCGCCGGGCTTGCCGCCGTCGGGCGGCGCGGTGCGGAGCGTGGGTGGCTCGACGGGGAAGCGGGGCCGGTGGTCCTTCGCGAACCCCGGCGTCCAGCCGAAGAACGGGAACATCGAGCCCCAGCCGACGATCAGGTACTGCTGGATGATCCCGAAGACCGTCGTGACGATCCAGTAGATGAAGAGGCCGGCCGGGAGGAACCCGCCGTAGAGGATCGAGATGAGGGGGAGGAAGAGGACGAGCTGGCGCTGCGTCTTCGCGCTCTGGTCCTGGTAGGCGGCGCCGGACGGCGGCATCGTCATCCGGCTCTGGACGAGCTGCAGCGCGGCCGAGGCGAAGGCCAGGATGCTGAAGCCGCCGATGAGGGGGAGGGCGAAGAGGACCTGCGGCCTGGAAACGTCCATGTTCCCGAGCCAGGCGACGGTCGTGTCGATGCAGGGACGGTAGGGGTCGTAGGCGGCGGTCCCGAGGCCGTTCACGCACTGGACGTCGAGCACCTGGAACCCGAAGACGTGGAACATCGCCGTCGGGTCCGGGTTCGTGAGGCCCTGGCTGATCACCTGGTAGATGACGAGCAGGAGCGGGAGCTGGAGGAGCACCGGCAGGCAGCCCGAGGTGGGGCTCACGCCGCGTTCCTTGTAGAGCTCCATCTGGGCCTGGCTGTAGCGAGCGCGATCTCCCTTGTACCGCTTCTGGAGCTCCTTGAGCTCGGGCTGGAGGAGCTGCGTTCGCTTCATCGAGACGATCTGGCGACGGAAGAGCGGGATCAGGGCGGCCCGGACGATCAGGGTCATGAGGATGATCGCGATCCCGATGTCGCCGGTGACGTGCTCGATCCCAACGAGGAGGAGGAAGAGACCCTGGAAGATCGGGTTGAAGAGCCAGGCCAGCAGGCTCACCGGGTTCGCCCCGGGCGAGGCCGGCGTCAGCGGCGGGTGGGGCGAGGCCGTGGCGGGCGGCGATCCCGACCCGACGGGAACGACGGCGGGACCGGTGGAACAGGCGGCCACGACGAGGAGCACGAGGACCGCGAGCCCCAGGAGGAGCAGGAGGTCGCGCCGGGGGCGGGGGACGGTCACGGGGTCCTCGGCTTCAGCGGACGGGGTCATAGCCGCCCGGGTGCCAGGGGTGGCAGCGGGCGATCCGCTTCGTTCCCATCCAGCTGCCCCGCAGGAGGCCGTACCTGGCGATGGCCTGCTCGGTGTAGTGCGAGCAGGTGGGCTCGTAGCGGCAGCTTGGCGGGAGCCACGCGAACGCGATCCGGTAGAGGTGGATGAGCCCGATCCCGATCCGCTTCACGCGTCCACCGGTCCTCCGAGGACCCCTCCGCGCCGGAAGAGTCGCTCCAGTGCCTCGACGAGCGCCTCGTGGTCCGCGGCCACGAGGGCCGGCCGGGCAATGATCAGAACGTCCCAGCCCGGCTGGAACGAGGGCGCCATCACCCTGAGCGTCTCCCGAATTCGGCGACGGACCCGGTTGCGGACAACCGCGCCACCGAGAGACCTGCCGGTGGCGAGGCCGAACCGGACGTCCGAGGAGCTGGTCCGCAGGAACCGGGCGATCATGAGCGGGTGGGACCGGGAGGTCCCCTGTGCCTGGACCGCCGCGAAATCCGCGGGCCGGGTCAGCATCGCGAGCCGTCCGCGGGGACGGTCCGGAGCCGAGGTCAGATCGCCAGCCGCTTGCGGCCCCGGGCGCGTCGCGTCGCGAGGACGCGCCGGCCCCCGGACGTCTTCATCCGGGCGCGGAAGCCATGCTCCTTCGCGCGGTGGCGCTTCTTCGGCTGGAAGGTCTGCTTCATCGGGCGTCGTGTCTTCCTCGTCGTGGCCGGCCCCCGGATCGAGTCGCGGCGCGACTCCGAGAGGCACGCGAACGCGCCGGGCGCACAGGCGCCGGGCGCGTCAACGCCGGGCGATCATAGGACGCGTCCGGTCGCGCTGTCAAAGGAACCGCCTGGGGCGCCCGCCGGAGCCGCCCGAGAGCGCCCACGAGACGGCGGCGGGGGCGTCAGGATGGGGCACGGTCGATACCCCCGGGGAGTACCCCCGATCGGGGGTCGAATCGCCTTGCGGGGCCGTCCGGGGCGGTGCTACGATGCCCCGGCCCACGGCGCCGGGACGCCAGCGGGCGGCCACCCGGACTGCCGGGAGGCGAACCCGGGAGGACGCGTTTCCGGCCACTGGGCCCTGATCCTGCTGTCTCCCCGGGCAGCTCGCCCGTCGCGCGGGGAACGTGCCCCGTTCACACCACCGGCACCGACAGACAGGGTCTCATGGACGCGAAGCACATCTGGCGAGCGACGCTGGGGGAGCTCCAGGTCGCGCTTTCCCCGGCGAACTTCGAGACGTGGCTGCGCCATACCTCGCTGGTCGACGTGGACGACACCCGCTTCCGCGTCTCGGTGCCCAACGGCTTCGCCAAGGACTGGCTCGAGTCGCGCTACCGACCCCTGATCTCCCAGACGCTGGCCCGGATCGTCGGCTACAGCGTCCAGGTGGAGTTCGTGGTCGAGGCGACGGCGGCCGTGGCCGAGGGGGCGGCGCCGGGGGTGGCGCCGGGTGCGGCGCCCGGCGGTCCGCCGGTGGGCCCGAAACAGGTCCGCGTGGAGCCGACCCGGGTCGGGGGCGAAGGCGGGGCGTCGAGCATCAATTCCCGCTACACCTTCTCGAACTTCATCGTCGGGTCGGCCAACCGCCTGGCCCACGCCGCGGCCCTCTCGGTCGCCGAGCGCCCCGGCCATGCCTACAACCCGCTCTTCCTGTACGGCGGGGTGGGCCTCGGGAAGACCCACCTGATGCACGCCATCGGGAACGCGGTGATCGAGCGCTTCCCCCGCAAGCGCGTCGTCTACGCCACGAGCGAGAAGTTCACGAACGAGTTCATCACGAGCATCCAGCAGGGCCGGATCGACGACTTCCGGGCTCGCTACCGCCGGATCGACCTCCTCCTCATCGACGATATCCAGTTCATCGCCGACAAGGAGCGGACCCAGGAGGAGTTCTTCCACACGTTCAACGCGATCCACGAGGACGGCAAGCAGATCGTGCTGTCCTCTGACCGGCCGCCCAAACAGATCGTCACCCTCGAGGAGCGACTCCGCAGCCGCTTCGAGTGGGGGTTGATCGCCGACCTCACCGCGCCGGACCTCGAGACGAGGATCGCGATCCTCCGGGCCAAGGCCGAGGACTCGAGCGTGCCGATCGGCTCGGATGTCATCGAGTTCATCGCCCGCAAGGTCGTCAGCAACATCCGCGAGCTCGAGGGCGCCCTCAACCGGGTCGTTGCCTACGCGAGCATGGGGGCGATGCCGATCACGATCGAGCTGGCCCAGGCGGTCCTTTCCAACGTCCTCTACAACCCCAAGAAGCGCCACGTCACCCCGGAGAAGATCGCCGCCGCGGTCTCCGAGTACTACGGCGTCGAGATGGAGCTCCTGCGCGGCCAGAAGCGGGACAAGGCGATCGTCACGCCGCGCCAGATCGCGATGTTCCTCATGCGCGAGGAGACCGACGTCTCGCTCCTCCGGATCGGCGCGGAGCTCGGCGGGCGGGACCATTCAACGGTCCTCCACGCCTGCGGCAAGATCGGCCGCGAGGCGGCCGTGAACGACGAGCTGCGCCGCGACATCGCCGCGGTCCGGGAGCTGATCTACGCCGATTGAGGATTCCCGGCGCGGATACCGCCCGGCCATTCCTTGGCGCTCTTCACCCCGTGCTGACCCGATTCGTGTGGACAAGGTGGCCGAATCGGTGGAAAACCGGGGCGCCCTGTGGACAACGGGGCCGTGTTTCGGCGTCACGGCGTCGAGCGCACGCCGGGTTTCAAGTTGGGGCATCGACCAGGGCCGAGGGCATCCTTCAACCGTCCACACCCCGTCCGCCGATCCATGCGCCGGCGGCGCCCAGTCCTCCACAGCGGGGCCGCGGTGGTGCACACCCATCCCGCGCTCGCCCGGGCACGGCCGTCCACCGGGTCCACAGCATGATGACTACGACGGTGAGATTCCATGCGAAGATGGGTTCCACCATGAGCCAACCGGTGGCCGGGCCCTCCGACCCGCCGGGACCACTCTCGCCAGCGCGCCCGGAGTACCACGTCCGTGAACCTGTCGGTCATCCAGGAGAACCTCGCCCGCGGCCTCTCGGTCGTGAGCCATGCCGTCTCGAGCCGGAGCACACTCCCGGTCCTCGCGAATGTCCTCCTGCGAACGGAGGATGCCGGCCTGAAGCTCACGGCCACGAACCTCGAGATCGGGATCACCTACTGGGTGCCCGGCAAGATCGAGACCGATGGCGCCGTGACGGTTCCCGCCCGCCTCCTCACCGACGTCGTGAACTCCCTGCCGAACGAGCGGATCGACCTCGAGCTCCAGGACGGCGACCGCCTTCATCTTCGCTGCGGCCGCTACGAGACCCATCTCCGCGGAATCGACGCCGACGAGTTCCCGGCGATCCCGGCTGCCGGGGAGCGGCCGACGACGCGCGTCAGCCAGAAGGTGCTCCGGCGGGCCCTCGCGGAGGTCGCCTTCGCAGCGGCGAGCGACGAGGCGCGCCCGATCCTGACCGGGGTCCTCACCCGGTTCGAGGGCGACCGGATCACGCTCGCGGCGGCCGACAACTACCGGATCGCGATCACGACGATCGCGGGGCTCGACGCCGTCGAGGAGACGAGCATCGTCGTCCCGGCCCGTGCCTACGCCGAGCTCGCCCGCGTCCTCTCGGACACCGACGACCCCGTCGAGATCATCCTCGCCGCGCAGAAGAACCAGGTCCTCTTCCATGTCGAGGGCGTGGACCTCGTCAGCCGCCTCATCGATGGCCAGTTCCCGAACTACCAGCAGGTCCTCCCGACGAGCCATGCGACCCGCGTCGAGGTGGACCGCGACGACCTCCTCAAGGCGGTCCGGATCGCCGGCTACATCGCCAGCGCGTCGGCGAACATCGTGAAGGTCCAGGTGGCGCCGGAAGGGGCCGCCCAGGTGACCGTCGCAGCGGTGGCGGACGTCGGCGACCACGAGGGGATCGTGGACGCGGCCGTGGACGGCGACAGCACGACGATCGCCTTCAATGCCCGCTACCTCGCGGACGTCCTCCAGAACGTGGACGCCGATCGGTTCACGATCGAGCTGAACGGACCCCTCTCCCCGGGCGTCTTCCGGCCGGCCGACGGGCGTGACTACACGCACATCGTCATGCCGGTTCGGACGACCTCCTAGGCCGCAACCCGGAGGCCGGGCCAGCCCCGCCCGGCGCGACCCCTGCTCACCTCGCTCCGGCTCGCCGGCTTTCGCGCCTACGACGCGCTCGACGTGGCGTTCGGCCCGGGCCCGCAGCTCGTGTGGGGTGCCAACGCCGCGGGCAAGACGAGCCTCCTCGAGGCGATCGTGCTCCTCGCCCGCGGCGCGTCCCACCGCACGACGGCCGACGCGGAGATGATTCGCTGGGCGGCGCCCTTCGCCCGCGTCGAGGGTCGCCGGGAGGAGGGAGGGACCGCGACCGACCTCGACGTGACCCTCGTCCGGGATGGTCCCCCGCGCGGACGGAAGAGGATCCGCGTCAACGGTGTCCCGCGGCGAGCATCCGGGCTCACCGGGGCGCTGCGGGTGGTGGTCTTCGCCCCGGAGGACATGCTCCTGGTGGCCGGGTCGCCCTCGCTCCGCCGCGCGGCGATCGATGCCCTCGCCGCCCAGCGGTTCCCGGCCTACGCCGCCGACCTGCTGACGTACGGCCGCGCCCTCATCCAGCGGAACCACCTCCTCCGGGCGATCCGGGAGAGCTCTGCGAGCCCGGACCAGCTGCCGTACTGGGATGCCCGGCTCCTCGAGGCGGGCGCGTCCGTCCTCGGTGCGCGCCACGAGCTCCTCGGGGAGCTGGCCACGCCCCTTGCCGCGGCCCACGCCGAGATCGCCCCCGGGGAGGGCCGGATCGCGCTCCGGTACGTGACGAACGCGACGGCCGGAGACGGTGAGTCGGTCGCGGACGCGCTGGCCCGGCGGCTCCGCGAGACCGCGGAGAAGGAGCTATGGAACGGAGCGACCCTCGTCGGTCCCCACCGCGACGACGTCGCCTTCGACCTCGACGGCCGGGATCTCTCCTCGTTCGCCTCGCGGGGCCAGCAGCGGACGGCGATCCTCGCCTTCAAGCTCGCCGAGCTGGACCTCCTCGCCACGGCCGACGCCCGGCCGCCCCTCCTCCTCCTCGACGACGTCTTCTCCGAGCTCGATCCCGCCCGCCGGGGGCACCTCGTCCGGCGGATCGCGACCCTGCCGCAGGCGTTCGTGACGACGACGACGCTCGACGACCTGGATCCCGCGCTCCGGGCGGCGGGGACCGCCCTCCGCGTCAGCGAGGGCGCGACGGACGGCATTCCGACCGCCCGCCTCGTGCCGGTCGCGCCGTGAGGGCGCGATGAAGGAGCGATGAGGGTGCCGCGACGCACGGCGGTCTCCCGCGCCCGTTCCGGGAAGGCCGCCCGATGAGCCCGATCCGGCGCTTTGCCGACCCACGCGTGCCCGCCCGTCGTCCGGTGGACCGGGTCGGCGACCTCCTCCCCGACGCGGCCCGGGCTCTCGGCCTCGAGGAGGAGCTGCGCTGGGTCCGGGTCGCCGCCGCGTGGGAGATCGTCGTCCGCGACCTGGTCCCAGCGGCCGCGGGCGCGTCCCGGCCCGTTCGGCTCGGCTCGGACGGGACGCTCGTCGTCGAGACGGTCGCCGCGATCGTCGGCCAGGCGATCCGGATCCACGGCGAGGAGCTCCTCGCGGTCTTCGCGGACGCCCCGGGCGGCGTCGCGGCCGCGCGGCTGCGCGTGGTCGTCGTCGCCCCCTGACGTCGCACCCCTGGGGCCACCGGACCAGGGGGACGCGGTGGTGGCGCGGTCCGGGGCGCGAGACGAGAGCGCCGGTTCGGCCCGACCGACTGCGGCGGGTCGTGGGGCGGGGTATCATCCGCCCGTTCCGGGCCCGCGGGGAGCTGGTCGCCCGCTCGCGCCGGGCGGCCGCCGTCACGCCGGCCCTCCACCCACCGTCCAGTAAGCCGATGGCCGTCCGACTGCAGATGAAGCTCGGCGTCGTAGCCGAGAGCGAGCGCTTGGAGGATTCCCCCGACACCGTGGCCGTCGTCGAGCCGACGATCGGCGCGACGTCCCGGACGAAGGGGAGCCTCTACGTCGTCGTGGCCGGGATCGGCCGCGCGCGGCGTCTCCAGGAAGCGACGCGCCTCGTCGCCGACACGGTCCAGGGCGAGTACTACTACGACGAGTCCGCTGGCCTGATCGCCTGTCTCGACAAGGCCATCCGGACCGCGAACCGCAAGCTCCTCGCGCAGCGGGACCGGCTCGGCCTCGGGAACGCCGCGAGCGGGCCCCTCGGCATCGGCGTGGCCGTGGTCCGCGGCGCCGAGCTGTACGTCGCGACGGCCGGGCCCGTCCAGGCGCTCCTCGTCCACCAGGCGCGGCTCCTCGCGCTTCCTGATCCGAATGCCGATCGCGGCCTCCCGGCCGAAGAGCTGGCCCCGAAGATCTGGCGCGGCGACGTCATCGCCGGGGATACCCTCGCCCTCGTCTCGCGGCCGATGATCGAGACGGTCGGGCCGGAGGTTCTCAAGGACGCCGTTCTCACCCTGCATCCCCAGGCGGCCCTCGAGCAGGTCCACCGGGCGTTCGTCGCGGCCGGGGGCCGGGGGAGCGACGGGGCGCTCGTGATGGAGGCCGCGGAGGTTGCCGCCACGAGCCAGCGGGGCCGCCTCGTGCCGGCCCGCCCCCCGGAGCCGCTCGCGGGGACGCCGGACCGCTCGCCGATCCCCCTCGCCGACACGGTGGGCGAAGGCGTGGCTGCCGTGAGCTCGGGTGCCCAGCGGGCCCGCACCGCCGCCGGGAGCGCGGCCGGGGGGCTCCTGGCCCGCCTCCAGGACCTCATGCCCCGCCGGGGGCCGCACTACCGGCGGGTGACGCCGGCCGCGACCCGGCGGGAGTCGCAGCGCCGTGCGGCGGTGGCCGTCCTCGCCTTCGTCGGGATCGCCTCGGTCCTCGGGATCTCCCTGTGGGTCGTCGGTGGGAGCGGGGGAGGCTCGATCGACCAGGTGACCGCCGGTGAGGCGGCGCTCGTCGCCGCGAAGGACGACCTCCGCGTGGTCTTCGGAAACGGGGCGAACCTCGTCGCGGACGACCCGAAGGGCGCCGAGGAGCGCCTGCTCCACGCCTACGAGCAGCTCGACCTCGCCGCCACGCACGGCGTCCCGGCCGCGACGCTCCGTCCGCTGCGGGCACAGGCGACCGGCGGCCTCGACGACATCTACGGGGTGGTGGACGTGGCGCCCCGGACCGCGTTCTCGTTCGCCGACCAGGAGAAGCCCTTCGCCCTCGTCGACCTCGTGATCGGCCCCGACGGCGCCCCGTACGTGCTCGACGCGACGACGAAGACCGTCTACCGGGTGGACCTCCGCACGAAGAAGGCGAGCCCGATGATCCGGAACGGGACGAGCGCGGCCGGCATCAAGGTCGGAGTGCCGCATCATCTCGCCGTCGGTGGCCTCGACGTCCTCGCCCTCGACGCGAAGAACGTCCTGTGGCGCTGGCGGCCGGCCAACACGAAGGGCAAGGGAACGCTCGCCCGCGTCCGCGTCGCCGAATCCTCCACCTGGGGCGCCGACATCCTCGGGATCGGGACCTTCCTCCGCGACCCGGACGCGGGCCTCTATAACCTCTACGTCATCGATCCCTCCGAGCAGCAGATCCTCCGCTACTCGCCGGCCCAGGACGGCAGCGGCTTCCCGGCCAAGGGATCGGGGTACCTGACGACACCGCAGGACGTCTCCGCGATCACCTCGATGTTCATCGACGGCGACGTCTACACCGCCGACGCGGGCATCGTCACCCGGTTTGCCGGCGGCAAGAGCAGCAACTGGGCGCCCGACGCGCCGCCGGACAAGCTCCTCCGGCCGGCCCCGGCCTACACCCTGATCGCCTCCCCGGATGCGGCGGCCCGGGAGGGCGTGATGTACGGCTACGATCCCGGCAGCGACCGGATCGTCGCTTTCGACAAGGCCACGGGCGCGTACCAGGCGCAGTACCGGATCGCGAACGGCGGGCTCGACTGGGCCGACGTCCGCGGGTTCGCCGTCGTGCCGCGGGCCGCCGGCCAGGCGCCGATCGCCTACTGGATCGAGCGAGACCGGCTCGGGACCGCCGTGCTCCAGGACGTCTCGGCCCTGCCGACGCCCTCCGCGTCGCCATCGTCGAGCCCCGGCGAATCGCCCGCCACCTCGCCGAAGGCGACGAAGAAGCCGAAGGCGACTCCGAAGCCCTGATCGCCGTTCGCTGGTCCCTCGCGGCGACCGTGGGATAATCCGGTCATGGCCGAACGCCTCATCGAGATGGCCGTCGAGAGCGTCCGCGTGCACATGGCTTCGACCCAGCACGTCGTGATCCTCCGCGACCTGGAGCGCGACCTCTATCTCCCGATCTGGATCGGGCCGTGGGAGGCGAACGCGATCGCCACGCGGCTCCAGGGGATGATCCCGGAGCGGCCGCTCACCCACGACCTCCTCGCCGCGGTCGTGGACGAGCTCGGGGCGACGGTCCGCGAAGTCGTCATCGTGGACCTCGCGGAGGAGACGTTCCACGCCCGCATCCTCCTCCAGGCGGGCGAGCGGCTCGTGGAGATCGACGCGCGCCCCTCGGACGCGCTCGCCCTTGCCGTGCGCACCGGCGTGCGGATCTATGCCGCGGAATCGGTGCTCGACCGGGCCGGCCTCCGCGCCGACGAAGCGGGGGAGACGTCCGCGGACGACGAGCGCCTCTCGGTCTTCCGTGACTTCGTGAACTCGCTCGACGCCGATTCGGGGACCGACGAGCGCCGCCAGGGCCCTTCCGGCGGCTGAGGGCGGAGAGCAGCCGACCGCGAGCGGCGGTCAGCGGGCGCCGGTGATCGGCTCGCCGCGCCGAAGGGCTCGCTCGCGGTTCGCCCAGAGGCGCAGCCGGAGGCCCCAGAAGTCCTTGACGGCCCGCCAGACCACCGACGGCTTCGCCCCCGTCGGCGAGCCGGCGACGCGCGGGTGATGGGGCACGCCGACCTCGGCGATCGAGCGCCCCGCCGTCCGCAGCTTGATCAGGAGCTCGGCGGAGAAGAAGGCGCCCCCCGATTCGACCCGGATTCCCTCCAGGGCCGTCTGCCGGAAGAGCTTGCAGGCGCAGTCGATGTCGCGGACGCGCACGCCGAAGAAGATCCGGTTCGCGAGCCGGTAGACGCGCGCGTAGAGCGCCCGGATCGGCGGATCGGCGCGCCGGATCCGGTAGCCCACGACGACGTCCGGGGCGTCGGCCTCGTCGAGCCGGGCCGTCAGCCGGCCGAGGTCGGCGACCCGGAACTGGCGGTCGCCATCGGTGAAGCAGACGAGATCGAACCGGGCGGCCCGGAACCCGGAGCGGAGGGCCGCGCCGTAGCCGAGGTTCGTCGAGTGGTGAACGGCCCGGACCACGTCCGCGTGCGCGGCGGCCAGGCGATCGGCGATCGCGGCGGTCGCATCCGTCGAGCCGTCGTCCACGGCGATGATCTCGAAGCGCTCCGCGAGCGCGGGCAGGGTCGCGAGCGCCTCGGCCACGAGCGACTCGAGGTTCGCCTCCTCGTCGTGGGCGGGGAAGAAGTACGAGAGGGCGGGCACCCGGTCCGCCTTCGGGAGGCTCATGGCGTCATCGTAGCGGGTCGCGCCGCTGCCCCCGTGTCGCCCTCGCGCGGGCCGATCACCCGGTAGAGCGCCTGCTGGCCCGATGGGTCGTCGATCTCCTCGAGGACCCAGGATGCGCGGAGGGTGGCCAGCTCCGCGGGAGCCCGGACCAGGTAGACGGGGCGCGTCCCGAGGTTCGCCCGGATGACGTCATCGACGCTCCCGAGATCCTCGTCGAGGCGATCGCGATCGTCGAGGACGAGGACGTCCGGACGCTCGCCGAGGACGAGGGTCCGGTACCAGAGCGGCGTCGAGTAGCTCCACCAGCTCACGACGACGGCCCGGTCGTCCACGGTCTCGAGCACCCAGCGACTCCAGTCGCCCGCCCGGGTGTCGTGGCCCATGTCCACCCGGGCCGCTGTCGCCGGCGCGGCGAGTGCCGCGGGGAGGACGAGGAGCGCGGCGACCGCGACGGTCGCGAGGCTGGCGCCGATGCCCGGTCCGGCGGCTCGGGGCTCGCTGGCCGGTCCCAGCGCGTCAGCCGGTCGCGACGCGTCCTCCATGGCGTCGTCATCGGCAGGCGGCCGCGGCCCGGGCTCCGACCGGATCCGGCCGCCATCGAACGCTGCCGCGAGGGCGTCCGCAAGGGTCGCCGCTCCCACCGCGAGCCAGGCGACGACGATGAGGGCCGGACCCAGGTAGTACCGCTCGATCGACGCGTTCGTGTACGAGGCGGCGAACCAACAGGTGACGAGGAGCCAGGTCCCGCTGAGGAGGGCGAAGCGCGGCCGACGGGCCGCGACGACGAGGAAGGCCGGGGGGATGAGCAGGGCGAGGGCGCCGAGCTGCGCGACGGCCAGGTCGGCGAGTTCCACCGCCTTGCGCCCGAGATCTCCGAAGGGATCCACGAGCTCGCCGTGGAACTGGGCGCCGAGGACGACGTAGAGGAATCCCACGAGCGTGTCCGGGTGCCCGTAGACGATCGGCGCGTCCATCGCCGCGCGGATCGGCAGCTGGAGGTAGAGCACCCCGGTCGTGAGGAGGACGAGCCCGGCGCAGGCGGCGATGAACCGGGGCCGCGAGAGGATCCGGCGGTCCACGGCGAGGACGTAGAGGGCGATGCCAGGAGCGAGGAGGACGGTCAGGGTGTGGTTGCCGAGCATCACCCCGTAGAGGATCGCCGCCCCGGCGAGCCACCGGTCGGCGCCCCGGTCGCGGGCCCGGCTGCGCTGCTCCCAGCCGACGAGGAGGACGAGGAGTCCCGCGAGGAAGGCGAGGTGGAGGGTGTGCGGGTCGGCGAAGGCGCCCATCCGCCAGGGGATCGGCGTGAGCGCGAGGAGGAGCCCGGCCGCGAACGCGGCGATCGTCCGCCCGGTGAGCTGGCGGACGAGCACCACGGCGAGCCCGGCGGCGAGCCCGAGCAGGATCGAGGAGAGGAGGTTCATCCGCAGCGCCGGCTCGCCGACGGGAGCGAGGCCGATCGACGCGAGCCAGCCGAGGATGACATAGCTCGGGTACCCGGTCGGGTGGGCCGTCCCGAAGAGCGGGGCGACGGTCTGGAACTCCCCGGTGTCCCAGAATCCCTGGCCCGGCAGGAGCACCCCCCGGGCGAGGGCGAAGGCGATGATCCCCGCCGCGAGGGGCGCCATGGCCGCGAGTCTGACAGCCACGGCCGCGAGCCCTGCCGCCACGGCCGCGGGGGGCGCCATGGCCGCTCCGCCCTCATCGTCCCGGGCGCCAGGATCCCCGTGTGCGGAATACCGCGCGTCGCCTGTCGCCTCGCCCGGCGGCTCCATCTGCGGGCCGTCCGTCGGTGCCGTCACCAGCCGAGGCTCCGAGCCCAGGCGATCCCCCAGGCCTGGATGCCGACCGAGGCGACCACGAGCCCGATCGCGAGGGCCATCGCCCACCGCCGGGGGGCGTCCGGGGGCCCGAGAAGTCGCTCCGTCCCGAAGGCGAGAGCCACGAGGAGGAACGGCAGGAAGTCGAGCGAGAAGCGGTAGCCGAACTGGACCCAGCCCTGGCTGAAGTGCATCAGGTTGACGAACGCGATCGCGAGCGTCGCGAGGAACGCCCCGGCCACCCGCCGGTCACGCAGGAGCCGCAGGGCTGGGAGGGCGAGCAGGTACGCCGGGCTCGCGAGGAGCACGCTCATGCCCCGTGGGTCCGGCACGAGCCAGCCGCAGCCCACCTCGCTCCACGGTGTGCGTGGGATCCCCGCATCGCACGCTGGCAGGAGATGCGGCACTCCGAGGAGCATGATCGCGAGGTTGCCCGGGACGTAGCGCAGGTCCTGGAGCGACCAGGAGCCCGGGTAGCCGAGGTCCGGATACGCCTGGATCTCGTAGCGGTAGAGTGCCTCGTAGACGGGGTTGAAGGGCTCGCCGGTGGACGCGAGGGTGTAGGCAACGAGCCCGAGGATGGGGATCGCTGCCCCCAACCCGGCCGAGAGCCCCCGCCGCCACCAGGTGCCGCCGCCCCCAACGAAGAGGAGGAACGGCAGGCCGAGCAGGACCGTCAGGCGGCTCGTCGCGGCGAGGCCGAGGAGGAGGCCCGCGACCACCTGGCGCCCGTCGAGCACCGCCCGCGGCTCCGCGCGGTCGCGGGACGCCTCGTCCGACTCCGCGTCGAGCGCGAGGCCGACCGCCCCGAGCGTCAGGCCGACCGCGACGAGGTGGGCGAGGAACCAGGTGGTGCCGAGCGACGCCGCGCACCAGAGCGCCGTGCCCGTCCCGGCGAAGACGGCCAGGAGCGTGCGCACGGACTCCCGGACCGGGAGCTTCCCGAGCAGCCAGAACGCGAGGCCCACATCGAGGGCCCCGATGACGATCGCGATGAACGTCTGGTCCACGGCGAGACCGAAGAGGACGACGAACGGGAGCAGGACCACGGCCGGCAGGGGCGGGAACGGGATCTGGCCGCGCCCCGTCGGCTCTCCCGCGGCGTCCACCACGGGGACGACGTCGTTGAGGTCGGCGTTGCCGGGGGCCTCGGACGTCGCCTCGACCGGGTAGCGGATCGCCAGATCGCCTTCCAGCCAGGCCTGCGCCTGCCAGGCAAAGTGGTTGTAGATCGTCTGGTACGCGGGCCGCGAGAGCCCGAAGAGGACAAGGCAGCCGAGAACGAGCCCCAGGCCGACGACGAGCGCCGTCCGGGACCGCGGGGCCGCCGTGTGGGTAAGGGCGCTCCCGTCGTCCGGGAGCGGGCCCTGGGCTATACTCCGGTCCACCTCAGCGCTCGATCAGGAGGCCGTATCACGCCCGTGCCAGGCCCCGCTCCGGGCGGGGGCGAGTGGGTCGGCGAGCAGGCCCCGGCGCGGATACGGGACGCGATCGTCCCCCTCGGCGTCCTTCTCGCTCTCGGCCTCGGCCTCCGGCTCATCATCGCATACGTCCTCCTGCCCGGCTCCGGGTTCGGGGTCGACGTCTCGAGCTTCGCCGGCTGGGCCTCCGAGCTCGCCCGGAACGGGCCGTGGGGCCTCTACGACCGGCCCCTCTTCGTGGACTACACGCCGGGCTACCTCTACGTGCTCTGGGGGCTCGGGCTCCTCGCCGACGCCCTCTCGGTCCCGGTTGCCGACCTCCTGAAGTTCCCGCCGATCCTCGCCGATCTCGGGCTCGCCCTCGCGATCTTCGCGCTCGCGGCCGACCTCGGGGCGAGCCGCCGCCGTGCCCTGGCCGCGGCCGCGGTCTTCCTCTTCGTGCCGGTGACCTGGTTCGACAGCGCGATCTGGTCGCAGGTGGACTCGGTGGGGACCCTCTTCCTCGTCCTCGCCGTGCGGGAGCTCTGGCGCGGGCGGTCGGAGCGGGCCGCGATCCTCACGACGATCGCGGCGATCATCAAGCCGCAGTTCGGGATCCTCATCCCGCTCGCCGCGATCGTCATCATCCGCCGCCACTGGGTGGAGCGGCCCGACGATGGGAGCCGCCTAGGCGGCGGCCCCATCCGCATCGCCACGACGACGATCGCGGGCCTCCTCACGGCCATCCTCGTCTGCCTCCCGTTCGGCCTCGCGATCGTCCCGATCCCGTTCCTCGGGATCGGTCTCGAGAACAGCCTCGTCGGGCAGATCCTCCAGACGGCGGGCGGCTACCCGTACGTCACCGTGAACGCGTACAACCCGTGGGCGCTCGTCACGGTCGACGGCGGCGGGCTGGCCGCGGCCGGCACGTGGATCTGCGACGCGGCGGTGCCGGAGACATGCACCTCGTGGTTCTCCGTGGGCGGGGTCCCGGCCGTCGCGATCGGCAGCGTCCTCATCGCGGCGGCGATCGCGGGGCTCATGGCCGTCCTCTGGCGGCGCCACGATGACCGGCGGGCGATCCTCGTCGCCCTGGCCGTCATGTCGATCGCCTTCTTCGTCCTCCCGACCCGGGTTCACGAGCGCTACCTCTACCCGTTCTTCGCCCTCGGGGCGATCCTTCTGGCCCTGCGTCCCCGCTGGGCGGCCGTCTACGCGGTGCTGGCGGCGGCGAACTTCGCGAACCTCTACGGCGTCCTGACCCTGCCCTTCTACGAGAACCCGGGCCTCGGGCCGATGCTCGGGGCGTTCGGCGGCCTCGGCGCGAGCCTCGGTGACGCAGTTCGCTCGCAGGCCGGGGTGACGCTCGCGGCCGCGGCCCACACCGGCGGACTCCTCGCAGCGGTCGCCTTCCTCGTGCGGCCCATGCCCGGGGAAACGGACCGGGAATCCGACGGGGAGCCGGACACGGAGCTCGCGGACGGCGAGCTCTCGGAGGACGGGGTCACGTCGGACGCCGGGTCGGAGAACGCGGTTGCCGGGCAGCGCGGTGGCGCGGCCGGGCCGCGTGATGGCGCCGGACGCGGCACCGCTGCCGACGACGGGCCTTCCGCGCCTGCCGCGCCTGCCGCGGCGGCCCGGGATCCCGAGCGCGTCACAGCCGTTGCGGCGCGGCCCGCAGACGAGGAGATCCCGTGGCCAGCCCCCGTCGCCGAGCCGCCGGCGCCCTTCGACCGGACGGCATCGCTCGCCCGCGAGGGCGGTGGGCGCTTCGACCGGCTCGATCTCTGGATCCTCGTCGTCCTGGTCGTCGCCACGCTCTGCCTGCGCACGTTCCGCCTCGACGAGCCCGCGCGGATGCACTTCGACGAGGTCTACCACGCGCGGACGGCGGCCGAGTTCCTCCAGGACTGGCGCTACGGCGAGCCGCACGGTATCTACGAGTGGACCCATCCACACCTCGCGAAGTACGCGATGGCCGGCGGGCTCGTCCTACTCGGGGACGACCGGGTCGTCGCGACGAGCGACCTCGGTACGCCGGTCCGGGACGCCGCGATCGAGCCCCGCTGGGACGACCCTGCGGCCGCGGTCGGGCCAGGGGCGGTGACGCGCGGCGGCGAGCGCCTCTACGTCGCGACCGGCACGAGCCTCGACGTCCACGACCTCCGGACGCGGGAGCGCTTCGCGTCGATCCCCCTCGCCGGCGCGGCGGCGGTCGCGGTGGATCCGGCCGCCCACCAGGTCTTCGTGGGCACCGACGCCGGCGAGGTCCTCGTTCTCGACACGGCAGTTTCGGCGGGCGATCTCCGGGCTGCGGGCGCGGGCGACGGCGGCACGGCCGGCGGCGGCGCGGGCGACGCGGGCGACGCGGGCGACGCGGGCGAAGGCTCTTCGCCGACCGGCCTCGCCACGCCGACGAGCTTCGCGAGCCTCGGAACGCCGATCGAACGGCTCTGGGCGCCGGCCGACGGCAGGTATCTCGTCGTCGGGACGGCCGACGACGGGCTCGTCGCGCTCGACGTCGCGACAGGGGCGGAGCTCTCGCGGACGACCGTCCCCGGACGGGCCGAGGTGGCGGACGCGGGCCAGGTGGATGCCCTCGTGGCGGCCCCGTCCGAGATCGCCGACCCGGACGCCGTCGCCGCCGAGCTGGCGATGCTCCTTGACGGCGACGCGGCCGCATACCGCGCCCAGCTCGCGAGCGACGAGCCCGAGGTGACCCTCACGAGCGAGTTCGGGGACGCCCGCGAGGCCGTGGACGCCGCGATCGCCGACGGGCGGCTTCCGGGGATCCGCGTCGAGGGCGTTCCCCGGCTGGCCGTCGCGGACGCGGCCGGGGTCACGTTCCTCGATCCTTCGACCGGCCGCGAGACGGACGCGGTCGCGCTCGACGCCCCCGCGACGGGCATCGTCCAGGTCACCGGGATCGACGAGCCGACCCTCTATGCGGCGACCGGGACCGAACTCGCGGTCATCCCGGTTCCCACGGCCGGGGAGGCGCCGGCCGTCGCCCGGACGACCCCGATGCCCGGCCCGGTGGAGCGGGTGACGGTGGACGACGCGAGCCAGCTCCTCCACGTCCTCGGCCGGACGCCCGACGGGGCCTCTTCCACGGTCTACGTCGTGGAGCCGCGGGGCGATTCGGTTTTCGCTGACGCCGTGCTCCCCTTCGCCCCGTCGGCGTGGGTGACCGACACGGCGCCCGCGCACCCGGCGACGGACCGCCAGCAGCTCCTCGTCTTCGCCTCGGACGGCGCCGCCGCGGCGGTGGACATCGGCCACCACGCCTTCGCCTGGCGCCTCCCCGGGGTGATCGCCGGGGTCCTGATGGCCGCCCTCCTCTACCTCCTCGCCCGGCTCCTCTTCCGGCGACGGTCGATCGCGGTCCTCGCGGGCCTCTTCGTCCTCGCCGACGGGATGCTCTTCGCCCAGTCGCGGATCGCGATGAACGACGCGTACGTGGCGCTCTTCATCGTCGCGGCAGTAACGGTGTTCGCGGCCGCGTGGACCGGCGCGTGGCGCTGGCGCGGCGCGTTCTGGGTGGGCCTTCCGCTCGTCGGCCTGCTCCTCGGGCTCGCGCTCGCCTCGAAATGGGTCGGGCTCTACGCGATCGGCGGGATCGGTCTCCTCGTCCTCCTCCGCTCCGCGCTCGGCCGGACCCTGATCGTGATCGGACTCGCGGCGATCGCCGCGAGCCTCGGCTTCATCGCGATCTCCGTCGGCCCGGACGCGACGAACGGCGGGAACGTCGCGTTCCTGCTCCTCATGATCGGCCTGACCCTCGTGGCCGCCGCCGTGGCCGTCCTCCATCCCGTCGCCTGGACGGTGGAGGAAGTCCGGATCGCCGTCGTCGGTCCGGCCGCGCTCGGGGCGCTCGTGGCCCTCGTCGCGATCCCGCTCGGGGCGGGGACCACCGCGATCGCCGCCGCGGTCGGGCTGATGGCCCTCGGTGGCGTCGCCGCCGGGGCGTTCTGGGGGGCCGGGCGGTTCGGCTTCGGGCCGCTCGCGCCTCCCCTGCCAGCCGAGGATCCGGCGGTGATCCTGCCGCCCGCCGACCCGGCGCCGGTCGGCTGGCTGCGGCCGGGCTGGCTCGCCGGGATCCCGATCGCCTGGGCCGCGGTCAGCCTCGTCGTGATCCCGCTCGGCGTCTACGTCCTCGCGTACCTGCCGTGGGTGGCGCTCGGGAACCAGTTCGTGCCGGGCGTCCCGGCCGGGCACGACGGGCAGACGCTCCTCGACCTCACCCGGAGCATGTACGACTACCACAACAACCTGCGGGCGACCCATGCCGCCGCCTCGCCCTGGTGGGCCTGGCCGGCGAACCTCAAGCCGGTCTGGTTCTACCAGGACAGCTTCGCCGGCGACACCTCCGGGGCGATCTACGACGCGGGGAACCTGGCGACCTGGTGGCTCTCCCTGACTGCCATCGCCTTCGTCGTCTGGCAGGCGTTCCGACGGCGGAGCCTCGGGCTCGCCCTCGTCGTCATCATGCTCGCCGCCCTCTGGCTCCCGTGGGCCCGGATCGACCGGGCCACTTTCCAGTACCACTACTACACGGCGCTGCCGTTCGCGCTCCTCGCCCTCGCCTACTTCGCCGCCGAGATCTGGCACGGGCCCTCCCGCCGGACGTGGCTGCTCGCGCGCGGAGCTGCTGCCGCCGCCCTCCTCGCCCCCGTCGCGATGTGGCTCTTCCGGGGGCCGCTCTGCGCCATCGTGGGCGTGGAGCGGGCGAACCCGGGCTCGGAGGCCTGCTCGAGCGCGGCATCGATCTCGATGTCGCTCTCGGTCCAGCTCGCCGGCATCCTCGTCGTGATCGGGGTGACCGCCGGGCTCCTCGTCTGGCAGCTCCTCGCCCTCGACCGGGCCACGAGGGTGCCCGCCATCGACGCGCAGGACGTGGCGCCCCGCCGTCGCGCCCTCGCGATCACCGCCGGGCTCGGCCTGCTCGCCCTCGTGGCGACCGTGCTCCTGCTCCCGCAGACCCCGCTCGTCTCCTCCTCGAGCGTGCCGGGGGAGCTCGTCGCGCTCGTCCTTCTCCCGGTGCTCGGCCCGCTCGCCTGGATCTCGTGGCGGGCGACCTCGCCGCGCCGGTTCGTGATCGGGATCGTCCTCGCGACGGCCTTCGTCTTCGTCCTCTTCTATCCGAACGTCTCGGGGCTCCCGCTCCCGTCCGGCGTGTTCAACTGGTACCAGGGCTTCCTGCCGAGCTGGCTCTACCCGTTCCAGTTCCCGGTGAACACCGATCCGGCCGTGACCGTCTCGCTCACGAGCGCCTGGCCGATGATCCTCTTCGTCTCAGTCCTCGCCGCGGCCGGCCTCGTCGCCTATAGCGCATCGTCGTGGCGGCTTGCCTTTGCCGATCGGAACGCGGCAGCGGCCGGGCCGGACGAATCGCCCGGTGACGCCGAGGGGTAATCGCCGCCGATGGGACCCGGTCAGCCGGCCCGGCAGACCCTCGCGAGCGCCTCGAGCCCCCCTTCACGGACCGGGGCTTCGAGCCTATCCCCGCGGGCGCGGCTGGTCGCCCGGGCGGCGGCGAGGTCGGCGAGACGGCTTCCCCCGGGCCGACGTGGCACGTGGACGCGGTATGCTGCTCGGGACTGCGATCCGGGCGGTACAGGCTCGGCCGGATGCCGGACCCGTCGGTAGCGTGCACGGGCCACGCGTGCACGGGCCATAGCCGATGACTGAGCGGAACGGCCGCCTGCCCGGAATGGCCGCCTGCCCGCCGCGCCCGGGAGGTGGCGCCGCGCGCCCTCCTCTCGGACCTCCGCCACGGCCACCCGAGGCGCCCCACCCCACCGGGGCTGATCACCGATCGCCGCCGACGGGACCCCGGCCGGCTGCTGTCGTCGATCGGCCTGACGCCCTGTGCTCGCCGCCGCCGGGGGCCCGCCGCCTGGGGCTCGGGGCGCGGCCCGGACCTGCCGGTCAGCCCTCCGCGGCGCCTCCGCGCGGGGCCGGGGGGATCGGAGCGTCGAAGTACGGCGGCAGCGCGTTCTGGGCGGCGAGGCGGCGGATCACGAACCCGTAGTAGGCCTCCACCCGCTCCGCGATCCGTTCCCAGCCGAACGCCTCCACCCGCGCGAGTCCGTTGGCGCCGAGCCGGTTCCGCAGTGCCGCGTCGCCGAGGACCCGGATCAGGGCGTCGGCAAGGGCCCGGTGGTCGCCCGGCGGGACGAGGATCGCCTCCTCCTCGCGCCGCACCACGCCCTTGTAGCCGTGGATGTCGCTGCAGATGATGGCCGTGCCCGCCGCCATCGCTTCGAGGAGGACGATCCCGAAGCTCTCCCGGCCCGTCGCCGGGGAGGCATAGACGTCGGCCGTCTTGAAGAGCTGGACCTTCTCCTCCTCCGAAACGCGCCCGAGGAACTCGACGCCGCCGAGGCGGCGCGTCATGACGTACCGTCGCGCCTCCCGCTCGAGGGGCCCGGAGCCCACGACGAGGAGGCGGCACGACAGGCCGGAGCGGCGGACGGTCCGAAACGCCTTGAGGAGGACGAGGAGCCCCTTGCGTGGCTCGAGGCGGCCCACGAAGAGGATGTTCGGCGTCCCGTCCTGCCAGCGGGCGAGGGGGACCGCCCGATCGAAACGGCGGAGGTCCACGCCGTTCGGGATCACCTTGTAGTCGCCCGGGAGGTAGCGGTCGGCGAAGTGGCGGGCGGCGGCGCTGACGGCGATTCGCCCGTGCAGGCGACCGGACGCAACCGGACCCAGCATCCGGGCGCCGAGCTGGTAGCCGGGGGCGTACCCGGCGAAGGCGTGGAAGGTCGCCACGTTGACGCTCCGCGACGCGCGGAGGGCGACGAGCGCGAGGAACGGCACGAATGGCTCGTGGACGTGGAGCACGTCGAAGCGCTCACGCCGGAACGTCTCCTGCAGCTGGGAGGGGTAGCGCGGCGAGACGGTCAGCGTCCCGACCGAGCCGTTCGCGGGGACCGAGAACCCCTTGCCGATTCGGATGACGTCGCCCTCGGAGCTGCGCTGGAGCCCGTGGCTCGCGGTGAGGATCCGGACGTCGTGGCCCCGGAGCCGAAGCCCCTCGTAGAGGTGGCCGACATGGTCGTTCACCCCGCCCGGGAGCGGGTAGACGTACGGGGTGACGAG
>JBBSAS010000002.1:0-22760 GCA_038252055.1 Candidatus Limnocylindrales bacterium | reverse complement strand
GAGGTCCACGACGCAGGTCCGCTCGTCGGCCACGACGATCGAGCCCGAGCCGACGTGGGCGCCGGCAGCGCGGAGCGCCGCGAACGTGTACGGCGTGGCGAGGAGGTCGGCGGGGAGGATGCCGCCGGTCGGCCCGCCGACCAGCATGGCCTTCAGGGTCTGTCCCGCGGCAACGCCGCCGGCCAGGTCGAGCAGCTCCGCGAGCGTCGTCCCGGTCGGGACCTCGGCGATCCCGGGCGCCGCAACGGCCCCCGAGAGCTGCGCGAGGACGGTCCCCGGGGCGTCGGGATCACCGATCGCCCGGAAGGCGTCCGCGCCGTGGGTCACGATCCAGGGGACCGTCGCCAGGGTCACGACGTTGTGGACGAGCGTCGGGTGGCCGAAGAGGCCGCGTTCGGACGGGTAGGGTGGCCGCTGCTCCGGCTGGCCCCGTTTCCCCTCCAGCGCCTTGAGGAGGACCGTCTCCTCGCCGAGCATCGAGGCGCCCCGAACCGTCCGGACCGTGATCGCGACGTCCCGTCCGGAGCCCTGCACGTCGAATCCGAGGAAGCCCGCCTCTTCGGCCGCGAAGGCTGCCGCCTCGAGGGCCCGAACCGCGTCGACATACTCGGCCCGGACCGCGAGGATCACCTCCCGGGCGCCGACGGCGAGGGCCGCGATCGCCGCGCCCTCCACCACGGCGAAGGGCCGGGTCTCCATGAGGACGCGGTTCGTGGCGCCGGCCGGGTCCGCCTCGTAGCCATTGGCGACCACATATCGGACGGGGTCCGCCGCCGCGGCCACGGCGCGCCACTTCTCGCCGGCCGGGAAGCCGGCGCCGCCGCGCCCCCGGAGGCCCGACGCCGCGACCGTCGCGATCGCCCCCGTCGGGCCCAGCTCGCCCACCACCACCCGGAGAGCGGCGAAGGCGCCGGCCTCGACCGCGGCGACGAGGTCCGTCTGCGCGGTGGCCGGATCCTCGCCGAGGATCGGCCGCAGGCTGCCCGAGGAAGATGGGAGGAAGGTCGTCATCGGCTCAGTGGACCGTGCGGCTGGCAGGGTGGTCGCCCATGAGCGCCCGGGCCCAGGCGGCTGCCGTCTCCGGCCGCACCTCGGGCTGGGGCTCGCCGTCGAGCGTGACGAGCGGCGACGGGGCGTCCGGGACGTGCGTCGGGCAGGTCGCGAAGCGGATCCGGCCGTCAGGCGTCGTCCGCCCGGGCTCGGCCCGGAGCCCCTCCCCGAGGGCCGCGGCCACGCGCCCGCCGCCGGCGAGGAGGCAGGCCGTGCAGCGGCAGACGGCGACCTCCTCCACGGTCTGCTCGAAACGGAGATGGCGGTAGTAGCTCGCGGTTCCGTAGATCATCGCGTACCAGGCGCCCGTCCGGTTGCTCACGTGCTTGAGGGCTGCAACCGGGAGATTGCCGAACGCCGCCTGGACGTCCTCGAGGATCGAGAGCATCCGGTGGGGATCGTGATCGTGCGCCTCGAGGATCGCCTCGACGGCGTCCAGGTCCACCGGCGCGAAGCGCGTATACGGGGCGTCGGGCACCGGAGCGCCGGAGCGCCGGAGCGCGGACTCCTCCCGCCGCTCGCCGTACGTCTCGGCGGCGCCCCAGTGGACGGCGTAGCGGGTCTCCGTGTCGGTCCCGCCCATGTCGATGCACTCGATCGGGCAGGCCTGGGCGCACTGGAAGCAGGTCTCGCACTTCAGCGTCCCGTGCTCGTCGTAGAGGAGCTGGAGCCGCCCCCGGAACTTCACCGCGATGTCCGGTTCGACCTCGGGGTACTTGATCGTCACCTTCGGCTCGAAGAAGCGGCGCAGGGTCAGCCCCATCCCCTTGAGGAGCCCGAGGCCGGGAACCATGCTCATCGCCGCCTATCCCTTCGCCAGGATCGAGACCGCGACCGCGGTCACGAAGATGTTCAGGAGGGCTGCGGGCAGGAGCCACTTCCAGGCGAAGCTCATGAGCTGGTCCACCCGGACCCGCGGGAAGGTCGCCCGCATCTGGACGAAGACGAAGACGAAGGCGTAGGTCTTCACCATCATCCAGACCAGCCCGACCACCTCGTCGAAGCTGAGGAAGGCCCAGGCGGCGAGCGCCCCGACCGCGACGAGGTTGAAGAGGACGAACCCGACGACGAACGAGAGGGTGTCGTTGAGCTTCGGGAAGGCGAGCCGGATCGGGACCGAGAGGACGGCCGTGCCGACGAGCGGGACGAGGATGACGACCGGCAGGAGCCACGATCCGAGACTGGCCGGGTCGAGGGTCACGTTGACGGGGAAGGGCCAGTCGAACGGGGCGTTCCAGCCGCCGAAGAAGAGGACGACCGTCAGCGCCGAGATCACGAAGACGTTGACGTACTCGGCGAAGAAGAAGAAGCCGAAGCGCATCCCGGAGTACTCGGTCGCGAAGCCGGCGACGAGCTCCTGGTCGGCCTCGGTCATGTCGAGCGGCGTCCGGTTCGCCTCGGCGATCGCGGCGATGAAGAAGATCACCAGGCCGAGGGGCTGCTTCCAGAGGTTCCAGTCGAGGAACGAGCCCGCCTGCTGGCCGACGATCGAGGTGAGGCTCATCGTGCCGGCGAGGATGATGACCCCCACCACCGAGAGGGTCAGCGGGATCTCGTAGCTGATCGCCTGGGCCGCGGCCCGGAGGGCGCCGATCAGGCTGTACTTGTTGAAGCTCGCCCAGCCGGCCATCATCAGGCCGACGACGTTGAGGCCGCCCACGGCGAAGAAGTAGAGCAGGGCGATGTTGAAGTCCACGGCCACGAGTCCGGGGGCGAAGGGGATCGCGACGAGGCCCATGATCGTGGCGAGGAAGGCTGCGACCGGGGCCATCGTGAAGATCGGGACGTCGACGCCGCGCGGCGTGTAGTCCTCCTTGCTGAGGACCTTGAGCCCGTGGACCACCGACTGGGCGGCACCGAACGGGCCCACCCGGTCGGGGCCGATGCGGAGGTTCATCCGGGCGATGACCTTCAGCTCCATGAAGATGATCACGAAGGCGGTCGGGATCGTGACGACGATGACCACGGTCGCCGCGAGGACGAACCGGACGATCCCGGTGTTCGCCGCGAGGACGTCCACGATCGGCGGTCCCACGAGGACGACGGCGACCGCCACGATCGCGCCGAGGAGGAGGAGCCAGGGCAGGACGACGAGCAGGATCCGCCAGCCGAGCGGGATCCGGCCCCAGGGCGAGGGCGCGGGCGCGGCGGTCATCCGGGGCTCGGTCACTTGTCCACGCCCCCCATCACCGGGTCGAGCGAGGCCATGATCGCCATCGTATCGGGAACGAGGTTGCCCGGCATGAGCAGCCCCAGGAGCTGGAGGTGAAGGAAGCTCGGGTCGTGGATCCGCATCCGGAACGGCTGGTCGGTGCCGTCGCTGATCACGTAGGTCGAGTACTGGCCGCGGGGCGCTTCCACGGAGCTGAAGGCCCGCCCGGGGCGTGGCCGGAGGAGCCGCGGCAGCTTGGCCGAGACCGGGCCGTCGGGCATCTGGTGGAGGCACTGGTCGATGATCCGGAGGCTCTGGCGCACCTCGTCGATGCGGATCAGGTAGCGGGCCAGGGAGTCGCCCTCGTTGCGGGTCGGGATGTCGAACTCGAGCTCCGGGTAGACGCTGTACGGGTGGGCTCGACGGAGGTCGAACGGCACGCCCGAGGCGCGCAGGTTCGGGCCCGTCACGCACATCCGGAGCGCCGTCTCGCGGTCGACGACGCCGAGGCCGCGGGCCCGCCGGACGAAGATCTCGTTCTCGTTGAGGAGGCCCATCCCGGCCTGGAGCTGATCGCCGGCCCGGCTCATCCAGTCGCTCAGGCGGCTCATGAACTCGTGGTTCAGGTCGCCGTTCACGCCGCCGATCCGGAAGTAGTTGAAGAGGAGCTTCTGGCCGGTGAGCGCCGCCAGCATCTCCATGATCTCGTCGCGCTCGGCGAAGCTCCACAGGATCGGGGTGATCCCACCGAGGTCGAGGGCGTACCAGCCCAGGAACAGCATGTGGCTGGCGACGCGGTTCAGCTCGGCGGAGAGGACCCGGATGTACTCAGCCCGCCGGGGCACCTCGATGTCGAGGAGCTTCTCGAAGGAGAGGACTGCCCCCCATTCGTTGAAGAGCGAGCTGATGTACTCGAGTGGATCGACCTGGCTGATGACCTGCTGGTAGTCGGAGTACTCGCAGATCTTCTCGACACCGCGGTGGAGGTAGCCCAGCACGGGGTCGAGGTCGGTGACGAGCTCGCCGTTGATCTTGAGGATGACCCGCAGCACGCCGTGCGTTGACGGGTGCTGGGGTCCCATGTTCAGGAGCATCTCGCCGTCGGCGAGGTCGTAGAACTCCCGCTGCCGCTCGGTCCGGGCGTCCGGGATCGCGTCGAAGATGCCGGCGTGGTCTACGGGGATCGTCCGCCCCGGGTCGTCGAGGCTCTGTCGGGTCGGGGGGGCCATCGCGCTCGTCCCTACGTTCCCGGCGAGGTGCGGCGGAGCGTGGTCGCGTCGGCGTCGCGCGGCGCGCCGGCGCGCTCCATCGGCCGGATGCCCCCGCCCGGCGAGCGCGCGCTGTCGTCGGCCAGGTGGAAGTCCTTGCGCAGCGGGAAGCTCACGTAGTCGTCGGGCATGTAGATCCGGCGGAGGTCGCGGTTCCCCTCGAAGACCAGCCCGAACATGTCGTAGGCCTCGCGCTCCATCCACTCGGCGCCCTTCCACAGGAAGGTGAGCGAGGGGAGGCGCGGCTCCTCACGGGGGATCGCGTCGGCGATCACGCGGAGCCAGTCGGGGGTCACCTCGCTCCAGAGGTGGTAGACGACCTGGAAGTCGGTCCCGGTGTCCACGCCGCAGAGGTCGGCGAGGTACTCGAACCGCAGGTCCGGGTCGTCGTGGAGCGTCCGCATCACCTCGGGGACGTCACCGGGCCGGATGCGAACCTCGGTCTGGTCCTGGCGCTGTCGGACGGCCCCCTCGAGCCAGGGCCCCAGCTTCGACTCCAGGAGGGTCCGCAGGGCGCGGTCGGCCATCAGATCCCCTCCGGGACGGTGGGGCCGATCTCGCGCTCGGGCCAGTGGCCGCGGCGCTCCCGAATCAGCTGCTGGAGCTTCATCATGCCGTAGATGAGGCCCTCGGGGCGGGGCGGGCAGCCCGGGACGTAGACGTCCACCGGCATGACCCGATCGATCCCCTGGATCGTGCTGTAGCTGCGCTTGTACCGCCCCCCCGAGCAGGTGCAGTCGCCCATCGCGACGACCCACTTCGGCTCGGGCATCTCCTCCCAGAGCCGGATGAGCGGCTCGGCCATCTTCGTTGTCAGGGTGCCGGCGACGATGAGGACGTCGGCCTGGCGCGGCGAGGCCCGGAACGGGAACATTCCCCAGCGGTCGATGTCGTGGCGGCTCGTGGCCGTGGACATCATCTCGATCGCGCAGCAGGCGAGGCCCGAGAGAAGCGGCCAGAGGCTGTTGAGGCGGATCAGGTCGAGGACGTAGTCGGCCTTCGTGGGGATGACGTCGAGGGCTCCCCAGCGGCCGTCGTTCCGGCGCCCTTCGCCCGTCTCGTCGTAGCGGCGCAGGGCCAGGGTGGGTGCCTCGTCCACGGGCACGCCGTCGTAGGCCGCGGGATCCGCCGGCGACCAGAGCGTGTTCGGCACGACGATCGGCTCGGCGAAGGCGTCGTCGCGGGTGGTCGCCGGAACGGGACGAGTGTCGCTCGGTCCGGGCCGGCCGCCGCCCGGCGCCACGACCAGGTCCGCCCTCGTCGCCGTCCGGCGGCCCCCCCCCGTCCCGAGCTCGCCACCAGTCGGTGGCCGGTTCAGCGCCATGTCAGGACGCCCTTCCGCCAGGCGTACGCCAGCCCCAGGAGCAGGACCGCGATGAAGACCCCCATCGAAACGAGCACGCCGGGAATCGGCTCGCGCACGACCAGCGCCCACAGGAAGATGAAGGCGACCTCGATGTCGAAGGCCACGAAAAGGAGCGCGTAGAGGTAGTACGAGACGCCGAACCGGCCGTGGGTGTCGCCGTACGTGGGGATGCCGCTCTCGTACGGGAGACCCTTGAGGGGGCTGCCCTTCGTCCGGTGGCTGATCAGCCAGGAGAGGCCGATCGTCAGGAAGACGAAGGAAACGCCCGCGAAGGCGAAGCCGACGACGTACCAGATGCCTTCCATCGCACCTCTCTGCGGCCGGCGGCCCGGCTCGACAGGGCAGGTGCCCGTGCCGCGCCGTTCGTGTCCGTCGGCCCGGCGGGGGACCCGGGGGGAGACGCACGCACGCACGCCGCCCGACGGGGTGAGCGTGCCCCGGCATCGTAGCAGGGGAGGCCGGGGCTCCGCGCAGGCGACCGAGGGAGTGCCCCGGGCCCGCCCCGAGGGGCGCCCGGCCCCCCCTTGCCCCCGCAGGTGGGCGGCTTTCCTGCCACGAACGATCCGACCACTCGGCCCGCAGCCGCGGTGGTGAACCTGCGCATGACCGTCGTGGCGCGACGATCCGTGACGCCCGCGTCTCGACGGGTGCCGGAAACCGTCGCCCCACGACGACGATCAGCGTCGATCCGGGGGCCAACCGTCGGATCGTTCCTCCCACGCAAGGTAGAGGACCGGATCTTCGCCCCGCGACGGAATCCGACAGAACCGCCGGGCCGGTGGCCAGGTTCCGTCGCGGCACGAAACAACGCAGCGGCCCGGCCGCGACGTGCCTGTGCCTCGGCCAAGATCAGCGAGCGGTCTCGGATCGCTGGCCCGCCATCCGGTAGGCAAGGCCGCGGAGCGGCGGGTCCGAGGCGATGCCCCGCCCCGCCACCACGGCCCGGAAGCCGCCGAGGTGCCGCGGATCCAGGAGGCGCATGACGGCGCTGCGCAGCTCGAGCGCCTCGGCGGCACCGGCCGCTCTCTCCTGGGCGCGGCGAAGGAGGTCCTCGAGGCCGCAGCCGACGAGAAGCTCCGCCTGGCTTGTCTGGCCGAGCACGTCGAGGCCGGCCCCGGCCAGTGCCGCGCGCAGCGCCGTCGTGTCCACGTGGGCAGTGAGGTCGCGCTCGCCGATGTCGCGGTATGGAGCGCGGGCGTCGCCGTCCGCCGCGTGGCCTCGGTAGGTCATGACCGTGCCCGCCCGACGGCGAGGTCCGTAGAGCTCGACGGCCGGCGCCCCGTAGTCGATCGCCAGGACTGCTCCGCGCTGCAGCCGACGGCCCACCTCGGCTGCCCAGGCGTCGAGGGCGAGGCAGATCTCCAGCCGCTGGCCATTCGCGAGGACGACCCCGGCACCGCGGAGGGCCTCCAGGCGGCCGTCGATCGCGGGCTCCGACAGATCGCCGAGCATCTCGACCAGCGCGCCATCGTCGCCGATGCCGACGAGCACCTCGCGGACGACTCCTTCGCGGACCTCGAGAAGGTGGACCGGTAGCACGTCGAGGAACTCGTTGGCCAGGACGAACCCTGGCGCCGGCGCGGCCTCGAGCCGGCCCGGATCGACGAGCGGCAGCCGGGCGTCTTCGGCCCGGGCAGCGAGCTCCCGGAGTCGATGTGCACTCAGTTCGACCGGCGCGTAGACGAGCGCGTCGGCCAGCGGCGAGCCGTCGGCCCGGAGCCCGGCCAGGATCGCCAGCGCCAGCGTTCCGGCACCGGCGCCGTACTCCAGCAGCGTGAATGGCTCGGGCCGATCGAGCCGTTCCCACGCCTCGGCGACCAGCCGTGAGAGTGCCGCCCCGAAGATCGGGTGGAGCTCCGGGGCGGTCAGGAAGTCGCCTGACCGCGTCGTCCGCGGGATCGGCTGCGTGTAGTAGCCGCCCTCGGGATGGCCCAGAGCGATCGCCATGAAGCGCGCGAAGGGGATCGGGCCATGGCGGCCGATCTCCTCGCGGACGGCAATCTCGGCCGGCGTCGTCATCGGGTCCCGGGCGCCGACGGGCGAGGCGTTGGGCCGGGTGCCGTTCGCCTGCCGGTCGCGGCCACAAGGAGGCGCAGGCCGGGTCCGACGAGGGTGTGCCCGCCGAGCACGACCGGGATCGGGGCCTCGAGGGCGGATTCCGTCAGCGTGCGCAACCACGGGTCCGCGATCCGCTCCGGCAGGAGCAGGTCGGCGGCGAAGCGCTCTTCCGCGGGGGGCCACCTCTGATCGTCGACCCCCAGGCGATGGGCGAGCAGCACCCGCAGGTCCACGAGCGCGGCATCGCCGAGCTCCGCCAGGATGCCGCCGAGCGCCTCCGGCCCGGCGTGGCCGAGGAGGAGTCCAAGGACGCTGCGCGGTGGCCGGAACGGGTGAGGTCCGGCACCCCCCGCGATCCCCGGGCTCTGCGCCAGCACCGAGCCCGCTCGCAGGCCCCGCTCCTCGACGAGCGCCCGGATCCTGCATGCGGTCGCCCGCTCGAGCATCGCCAGGGCGGAGGCCGAGGTACGACCAGCTAACGTAAGCTCCGACCGACGGTCGGTCATCACTGACCGAATGGCAGCGAGCCGCTCCGCGAGCAGCGATTCCGTCGCTGCATCGGGCAACCCCCACCCGAGCAGCACGACGTCTCCGGGCGAATCGAGGTCCACGCCCAGGCGAGGTCGGCGGCGGAGATCGGCCACCCGGTAGCCCGCGGCCTCCTCGAGCCACCGGGGCAGCGCATTGTCGCCCGGGAGATCGGGCAGGTCGCGGAGCACCGCGGCCCGCGGCACCGCGATCACGTCGGCGGAGTAGCGATTGTTCGCGAGCGCGATCGGGGTGGCGTCACCCGGCCCCGCGCCGGTCGCGGCGGGGACGTTGGGCACCGCCGCCGCCGCCGCAACCACGAAGGACCGGTAGTCCGCCGGCCGCGCCAGCGGCATCGCGCCCGAGCCGAGGACAACCACGCCGCTCGTGCGCAGATCTCCCGCCAGGCGGCGCAAACGGGCGCCGAACGGAACGTCGTCGTGCTCCTCGACCAGGCGGACATCGCCCGCGCCCGCAGCCCGAAACCGCGCCAGGTGCCGCGCTGCCAGGTCCCGTCGCGTTGAGTCGAGGGCGGCCGTGAGCGGCCCGGCGTCACTGCCGAGCGGTGGATGCAGGACCAGGACCGTCACGTCGCCCACCCGCGTATTCTCGGCGCATGGTCAGCCGTCCGCCCTGCCCGTCCGTGGCCGTGCCGCGAGCGCCCTCCCGCGTCCGCGCCTATGTCGGCCTGGGGGCGAACGTGGGGGACGCCGAAGCCACCCTCGTCGCCGGCGTCCATGCCCTGGCGGCGCTGCCCGACGCCCGCCTCGTCGGCGTCTCCCGCCTCTACGCCACGCGACCCGTCGGGGTGGTCGACCAGCCCGAGTTCCGGAATGCGGCGGCGGCCCTCGATGTGCCGGCCGGACCCGACCCCGAAACCGGCGCACTCGCGCTGCTGATCGCCCTCAAGAGCCTCGAGCGGGCCTTCGGGCGCCGCGCCCGCGAGCGATGGGGTCCGCGCGAGCTCGATCTCGACCTGCTCGTCTTCGGCCGCCACGCCCTCCGCGTCGAGCGCCCGCAGGTTGCCTGGAGCACAGACCCGACGAAATCGGTGTCCGCCCCCGGCGTCCAGTGGCTCGAGGTCCCGCATCCATCGGCCCGCGAGCGGCTCTTCGTGCTCGCTCCACTCGCCGACCTCGCCCCCGGTCTGCGGCCTCCCGGCTGGGGCGAGACCGTCGCCACCGCCCGCGCCCGCGCGCTCGCCGCCGAGGGCCCCGACGCCGTCCGCCCGATCACGGGCTGGGATCCGGCGGCCGGAGCCTGGGCGCGCCCCTGAGCAAGCCGGCCGCCCGGATCCTCAGTGCCGGAAATGGCGGCGTCCCGTGAAGACCATCGCGAGGTGGTGCCGATCGGCCACCTCGATCGCCATCGCGTCGCGGCGCGAGCCGCCCGGCTGGATGATCGCCGTCACCCCGGCGATCGCCGCATGGGCGATGACGTCCGGGAACGGGAAGTAGGCGTCCGAGGCCATGACGGCCATCCGTGCCCGCTCGCCCGCCCGCCGGAGGGCGATCTCCACGGCGACCTGGCGGCTTACCTGGCCGCTCCCGATCCCCACCGTCTGGAGGCCCCGGGCAAGGACGATCCCGTTCGAGCGGACGTGGGCGGCGGCCTTCCAGGCGAACATGAGGTCGGTCAGCTCCTCGAGCGTCGGGCGGCGCTCGGTCACCACCCGCAGCTGGCCCCGGTCGAGTGCGGTCTCGTCGAGCGTCTCGACCAGCAGGCCGCCGCCGACCCGCTTGAAGTCGAGAGCAGCGATCCCGTAGTCGCGCAGCCCGTCCGACGGGTTCGGCGGGACCTGCAGCAGCTCGAGCTCGGGCTCGTCGGCCAACACGCGGAGCGCCTCCTCGGCGTAGCCCGGCGCGATGACCGCCTCGAACGTCCCCTCGGCGATGAGGTGAGCGACGACCGCGTCCACCGGGCGGTTCAGGGCCAGGGTGCTTCCCGATGCCGCCGCCGGGTCCGTTTCAAGGGCCCGATGGAGGGCGCCGGCGAGGGCGTGGTGCGAGGCGATTCCCACCGGGTCGGTGTGGCGTACGACAGCCGCGCTCGGAGCTGCGAAGTCGGCGACGATCCGCCACGCGGCGTCGAGGTCGAGCAGGTCGTTGAACGACGGTTCGCGGCCCTGGAGCCGGGTGGCGTCGGCGAGCGTCCCGTCGCGGTGGGTGGTCTCGCGGTAGAAGGCGGCGCGCTGGTGGGGGTTCTCGCCGTGGGGCAGGTCGGCGACCTTCTCGAGGACCACGCTGACGTGCGGCGGGAACGTCGTCCCGGTCACCTGGTTGAGGTAGGCGGCGACCTCGGCGTGGTACGCGGCCACGAGCGCGAACGCCTCGGCGGCGAGGCGCTGCCGCAGCTCGGCCGAGACGCAGCCGCGCTCGCGGAGCTCGGCGACGACCCCGGTGTAGGCGTCGGGGTTCGGCACCGCCGTGACGCCGGACTGGTTGCGCGCCGCGGCCGCGAGGAGGGCCGTCCCGCCCACCTCGATCATCTCGATCGCCTCGTCGATGGGGATCCGTCGCTCGCTCACCTGGGGGGCGAACGGACGGACGTTGACGACGACGAGGTCGATGAGCCCGATCGACTGCTCTGCCAGCTCGGCGAGCTGCTCGGGCCGGTCGCGACGGGCGAGGATCCCGGCATAGACGGCCGGGTGGAACGTCTTCACCATGCCGCCGACGAGCGGCGGGGCGTTCGTCAGGTCGGCGACCGAGGCGACCTCCACGCCGTCGGCGGCGAGGTGCTCGCGCGTGCCGTCGGTCGCGTAGACCTCTGCGCCGAGGCCCAGGAGGTCGCGGGCGAAGACCGCCAGGCCCTGGCGATTCGCGACCGAGAGAAGGGCACGCACGCGGGCTCGTCTCCCTCTGGGGGCGCGCCGGGGAACGTCGCGCGCTCCGATCCGCACCGCCCGGGGCTCGAGGCGGCGTTCACGTTCGTCGGCCGAGTATACCGTGCGATCGTGGCATACTCGGGGGACCGTCCCGGGCCGGACGCCGGGCACACGAGGAGGCAGCGCGACCGTGACGCTCCCACCCTGGGAATACCTCTTCGTCCCCTTCAACGACGTCAACTTCCCCGACCTCTTCAACCCGACCTGGGTGTTCGCCCTGGTCGGGCTCGTGGCGACGGTCCTTCTCTACAACGTCCGGACGAACCGCCTGCGCCGCCACCAGGTCTACGTGGACATGTACGAGTGGATCCTGTGGGCGGGCGTCATCTTCTTCTTCCTGATCCTCCTCTACGCGGTCTTCCACTTCGACTTCCTGTTCGTCGTGATCTCGATCCCGATCGGGGTCGGGATCCTCCTGTGGATCCGCTTTGTGCGCTACCCGCCGACGCTCGCCGCGTACGAGACGCAGCTCGCCCGGGCCCGCTACTACTCGAAGCAGAAGTTCGCCCATCCCGAGTCCACGATCCGCCCCAAGCGATCGTCCCGCGGATCGAAGGCGGCGCGAGGGCAGCGCCGCCGCTGAGGGCGATCAGTGCGCCATCAGAGGAGGGCGCGATGGAGATCCGCCGATTTGGCGTCGGCCACCGACGGCCCGAGGGTCCACCCGGCACCACCGGGATTGCCGGGCAGGTGATCCACGCCGACGGTCGCGGCGCTGTCTCGGAGCTCGCCTTCGCCCGGAACGCCTCGATCGAGGCGCATTCGAACCCGAGCACGACCTGGTTCGTCGTCATCGAGGGCGGCGGCTGGGTGGTGGTGGGCGAGGAACGCGCCCGCGTGGCTGCCGGCGAGACGGTCCTCTGGCCGGCCGACGTCCCGCACGCGGCCTGGACGGAGCTCTCCGAGATGCGGGCAATCCTCGTGGAGCTCGCCGGCGCCGACGACGCGCACCTGCGCGGCATCCTCGAGGGTCGGGCGGTCACCGGTGGCGCGGGAGGCGCTGCCGCGGAGCTCGGCGACGGCGCGCTCGCGCCGCCCGAGCCCGCGACGCCCGACGCGCAGCCGACCGCGGCTGAGGGCGAGCCGGTCTGACCCCGCCGGGCATCCGGTACGCCTGGCTCGGGTTCGCCGCACCGCGCTCTTCGGACGGGTCTACCCGCTGCCCAGCACCGCCCCGAGCTGCCCGAGGATCGCCGCGGTCGCGCCCCAGACGACCCGTCCCTGCACGATGTACGCGCCATACCGGAGCGGCCGGCCGCGAGGGTCCGGGTCGATGATCACCGGCGCCACGCCGGGCAGGAACGCCGTGATCGGTGCCTCGAGGATGGCCGCCACCTCGCGCGGATCCGGCACGAACGAGGGGCGCCGGGCGGCAACGGCCACGATGGGCGTGAGGGCGAAGTTGCTCGGCGCGATCCAGATTCGGTCGAGGCGGCCGATGACCTCGACCCCGGCTGCCAGCGGGTCGAGGCCGACCTCCTCGGCCGTCTCCCGCAGGGCGGTCGCCACGTCGTCGGCGTCGCCGGGATCGGCCTTCCCGCCCGGCAGCGACACCTCGCCCGAGTGGTGGTCGGCGCCATAGTCCGCGCGCTGGGTGAGGACCAGGGTGGCCTCGCCGTCGGCGCCGGGGTAGACGAGGACGAGGGCGGCGGCCGGCCGGGCGCCGAGTGGGGGCGCCGAACGCTCGATCGCCACGCCCTCCGGCAGCCGCTCCGGCCGCAGCCAGTCCGGCGGAGACGGCAGGGGTTGCTCCGCCGCCGCGAGCCGGGCACGCACATCGTCGGGCGTCATCGCCGTCGGGTCCGGATCGCCGCTTTCGATCGCCGCCTGCACATCGTTGGACTCCGCGTCGAGAAGGGGCATAGTAAAGGCGACGGATCATGCGAGCAGGGTGGAAGCGATGACGACGACCAAAGAGCCCCTCCTCACGCGCTCGGACGATCGCGCCTGGGGCGCGGCCGTCTTCACCGGAACGCGCGTTCCGGTCGACATCCTCTTCGAATACCTCGAGGCAGGGGACACCCTCGACGAGTTTCTCCGGCAGTTCCCGACCGTCACCCGGCCACAAGCTCTCGCCGTCCTGGAGCGCGCCCGGGCGCGGACGTTGGAGGAGGAAGTGCGGGCGTGAGGATCCTCCTCGACGAGATGCTGCCTGCCGGCGCTGGCGGGCTCCATTTGGACGCCTACCTCGGGTCGCCGCGCCCTTTCGTGTGCCCGTTCCCGACGACCGCCTGCGCGGTCCCGAGTTCGGCGTCATCGAGCAATCGAGCCTGATCGTCGTAGAACCTGAGGCGCGAGGCATCGACGTATTCGTCCGACATCTCGAACCCCAGCCACGCGCGGTCGAGGCGCTCGGCGGCCCAACCGGTCGTCATCGAGCCACCGAAGATGTCGAGGACGACGTCACCCGGGTCGGTCAGGAAGCGGATGAACCACTCGGGAAGCTGGACCGGGAATCGGGCCGGGTGGACCTTGAGGCCGCGCTGCGTGAGCATCGCGATGTACCGACCGTTGGAGTCGTTGTTGCCCATCGTCAGGACGTTCCCGGGGATCGCGCCGCCCAGGTCCTTCTGCCAGCCCGCCTTGGCAAGATGCCCGCTGGGCCGCTTCTTGGCGCGGAACCCACGGTCGATGAGGCGGATCATGTCGTTCGAGTACGGAACGAGGACCCCGAGGTTGGACGCCTTCGGCCGTTCGGTCCTGGACAGCCACCAGCACGGCTCGACCGAGTCCTTCACCCGGATGCGCTGCACGTTGACCCACTCGGCGGGCGTCGGCATCTTCGCCGGGTTGTGCCAGTAGATCTCCTGCGCCAGGAAGAACCCCACGTTCTCAACGAGTTCGAGCAGCAGCCGGAAGTGGTAGAGCGATCGGACGGGGTGCCCCTTCTGCCACGCCCCGCCGATGTTGACGACGAACGAGCCGTCGGATCGCAGGACCCGCCGGACCTCACGCGCGAACGGCAGGAACCACTCCACGTACTTCGCCTGCGGCTCGTTGCCGTATTCCTTCTTGAACTCCAGGGCATACGGCGGCGAGGTGATCACGAGATGAACGGACTCGTCCGGCATCGCTCGCAGCAGGTCAAGCGCATCGCCCTGGTAGACCGCTCCTCGTCGCGTCGTGTACGCCGGCACCACGCCGGGCAGCAGGGCAACCGGCTGGGTCGAGGTGCGGGGGACAGGCAGACGGGCCTCAAGCGCGGTCATGGGCGTCCGCCAGCGACCGATACCACGGGGGCTCGACCGCCGGATCGATGGGCTGCATCGTCGCGAGGTATTCGGGGTTGTCTGGGAGTCGCAGGAGGTCCGTGCTCCGGGCGAAGACGTAGTCCCAGCGACCCGTTGCATTGAAGAGGCAGGCCGCGATCAGCTCGAAGTGGTCCAAGCGGTAGTAGCGGCTCATCGGATCGCCCCGGCTCGCGCGGGTCTTCTGGGTTTCGGCGCGGAGCGGGCCTCGCCCCGAGCGGACGTTCTTGACCTCAAGCTGGGTCATCGTGCCGTCGGTGAACCAGATCGTGAAGTCGGGGACACCGTCCTGATCGAACCATTGGTAGTGGTCGATGACGTCGTCACGCTGGAGTCCATCCAGGTGGCGGCTCATGAACAGTTCGGCCAGCTTGCCCTTCAGATCGGCGCGAGCGCGAAACCCATTCTCGAGGGCGTCGAGAATGTCACGGGCGCTCGCGTTGAGCATCCGTTCGACCGGGTGACCGATCGTGTTCGTCCGCGTGCCGGGTCCCGGGTCGCGCTGTGGCGCGGCCTCGCGGGAACTGAGCGGCTCATGCGGAGGGTCCATCCTCCGAAGTCTACCCGGGCGGGCACCACCAAGACCCTCTCGTTCTCAGTTCAGGCGCTCGCCGTCGCCTTCCTTCTTCGGGGGTTCCGTGGAGGGCAGCTCGAGGACCGAGGGCTGGCCGGCACGCGCACCGGTGGCCACCGCCTCGTCTGCCCCGGCACGGGCGTCGCGCCGGTCCGAGGCCTCCGCGACGACCGTTGCGCCATCCTGGTCGAAGACGAGCGTGCCCCCGACCGGGTCCGCGTCCGCGGTGATGATCGCCCCGGGCTTGAACTCGCCGCGCAGGAGCGCCCGCGCCAGCGGGTTCTCGACGAGGCGCTGGATCGTCCGCTTCAGCGGCCGCGCCCCGTAGGTCGGGTCCGTCCCCTCCCGGGCGATGACCGCCCTGGCGGCGGCCGTCAGCTCGATCGCCAGGTCGTGGTCGGCGAGGCGCCGGCCGAGCTCGACGAGGAGGAGGTCCACGATGAGGGCCAGGTCGGTCTCGGTGAGGGCGTGGAAGACGATGATCTCGTCGACCCGGTTCAGGAATTCCGGGCGGAAGGTTCCCCGGAGCGTCCCGAGGACCTCCCGCTTCATCGCCTCGTAGTCGGCCTCCCCGGCCGCGGGCCGCCCCGCGTAGGCGGCGATCGCCTGGCTGCCGACGTTGCTGGTCATGATCAGGACGCTGTTCTTGAAGTCCACCGTCCGCCCATGGCCGTCGGTGAGGCGCCCGTCGTCGAGGACCTGGAGGAGAACGTTGAAGACGTCCGGGTGGGCCTTCTCGATCTCGTCGAAGAGGATCACCTGGTACGGCCGACGGCGGACCGCCTCGGTGAGCTGGCCGCCCTCGTCGTAGCCGACGTAGCCGGGCGGGGCCCCGATCAGGCGCTGGACGGAGAACTTCTCCATGTACTCGCTCATGTCGATCCGGACCATGGCGTGCTCGTCGTCGAAGAGGAACGCGGCGAGCGCGCGGGCAAGTTCCGTCTTTCCGACGCCGGTGGGGCCGAGGAAGAGGAACGAGCCGATCGGGCGGCGGGGGTCGCCGAGGCCGGCCCGGGCGCGCCGGACGGCGTCGGAGACGGCCTCGATCGCCTCGTCCTGGCCGATCACCCGCTCGTGGAGGGCATCCTCCATGCGGACAAGCTTGGCCATCTCGCCCTCCATGAGCCGGCTGACCGGGATCCCCGTCCAGGCGCCCACGATCTCGGCGATGTCGTCGGCGTCCACCTCCTCCTTGAGGAGGCGGGGCGCGCCGTCGGCGGCGGCCAGGGCGGCTTCCTGCGTGCGCATCCGCTCCCCGAGCTCGATGAGCGTCCCGTACTTCAGCTCGGCGGCGGTGCCGTAGTCGGCCTCCCGCTCCGCCTGCTCGATCCGCAGCTGGACGGCCTCGAGCTCCTCCTTCGTCGCCCGCAGGCCGCCGATCGCGCTCTTCTCGGTCTCCCAGCGCTGCTTCATCGCGCCGGCTTCCTCGGCGATCTCGCCGAGCTCCGCCTCGAGGGCGTCAAGGCGCGCCTTCGACGCCTCGTCCTTCTCCTTTCGGAGCGCTTCGCGCTCGATCTCCAGCTGGATCCGCCGCCGCTCCAGCTCGTCGAGCTCGACCGGCATCGAGTCGATCTCCATCCGCAGGCGGCTGGCGGCCTCGTCCACGAGGTCGATCGCCTTGTCGGGCAGGAAGCGCTCGGTGATGTAGCGGTTGGACAGCGTGGCTGCCGCGACGAGGGCCGAATCGGTGATCCGGACGCCGTGATGGACCTCGTAGCGCTCGCGGAGGCCGCGCAGGATCGAGATCGTCTCCTCGACGGTCGGCTGGTCCACGAGCACCGGCTGGAAGCGGCGCTCGAGGGCGGCGTCCTTCTCGATGTGCTTGCGGTACTCGTCGAGCGTCGTCGCGCCGATCGTGTGGAGCTCGCCCCGGGCGAGCATCGGCTTCAGGAGGTTGCTGGCGTCCATCGCCCCCTCGGCCGCCCCGGCCCCGACGACCGTGTGCAGCTCGTCGATGAAGAGGATGACCCGCCCCTCGCTGTCCTTGATCTCCTTGAGAACGGCCTTGAGGCGCTCCTCGAACTCGCCGCGGTACTTGGCCCCGGCGATGAGGGCGCCGAGGTCGAGGGCGACGACGCGCTTCTCCTTGAGGGTCTCGGGAACGTCGCCGCGGACGATCCGCTGGGCGAGCCCCTCGGCGATGGCCGTCTTGCCGACGCCGGGCTCGCCGATGAGGACGGGGTTGTTCTTCGTCCGCCGGGAGAGGACCTGGATGACCCGCCGGATCTCGTCGTCGCGGCCGACGACCGGGTCGAGCTTGCCGGCCCGCGCCTCCTGGGTGAGGTCGCGGCCGTACTTCTCGAGGGCCTGGTAGGTGCTCTCCGGGTTCGCGCTCGTGACGCGCTGGCCGCCGCGGATCCCGGTCAGCGCCCCGAGGAGCGGCTCGCGGCCGGCGCCGTGCCGCTCCAGGAGGGCCTGGCCCTCGCCGGCAGCGTCCACGACGCCGAGGAGGAGGTGCTCGGTGGAGACGAACTCGTCGCCCAGGCGACGGGCCTCCTCGCCGGCCCGCTCCAGCACGCGCCGGGCGTGCGGGTCGAGGGTCAGGTGGCCGCCGGCCACCTTGGCCCGGCGGGCGAGGAGCGCGGCGAGCTCCCCGCGGAAGGCGGCGAGGTCCACGCCGACGCGGCGGAGGGTCTGGGCCGGGATTCCCTCGTCCTCTTCCACGAGGGCGGCGAGGAGGTGTTCGGCGTCGAGGATGGGGCTCTCGAGGCGCTCCGCCAGGGCCTGGGCGCCGGCGATGGCCTCCTGGGCCTTCTGGGTGAAGTGGTCGAGGTTCATGGAGTGCTCCGATGGTGCTTCAGCGGTGGGTGTCTCTGTGGTGTCAGTCGTGCGCGTCGTCGGTGCGCCCGTGTCCCGGCGGCGGATCGATGGCCGCTCCGCCGGATCGATGGCCGCTCCGCCGGATCGGCGGTGGCTCAGCCGACCTGGCGCGGGTCGGGCTGGGGCGCCCGGTCGAGGAAGATCGCGGCTGCGGCCCGCCCCTCGTCGTCGAGCGTCGGGAAAACGACCTTGATCCGGACGAGGAGATCGCCGCGTTCGCCCGACTTCAGGCGCGGCATCCCCTGGCCGGCGAGTCGGATCGTGCGGCCCGGCTGGGTGCCGGCCGGGACCTTGAGGAGGAGCCGCTTCCCGGCCAGCGTCAGGACCGGGACCTCCGCCCCGAGGAGCGCCTCGCGGAGAGTCACGGGCAGCTCGCGAACGAGGTTCGCCTCCTCTCGCGTGAAGACGGGGTGAGAACGCACGGCGATGATGAGGACGAGATCGCGGGCCGTACCGGTGCCGTTGCCGCCCTGGCCGCGGAGGCGGATTCGGCTGCCATTCTCGACGCCGGCCGGGATCGTCACCTCGAGGCGCCGTCCATCGATCTCGATGACGCGCTTCCCGCCCTCGAACGCTTCGCCGAGCTCGATCTCGACCGCCGCCTCGAGCGGGGCCGGGCGGCCGCCCCTCGCCTGACCTGCCCGGGGGCCGCCGCTGGCTCCCGGAACCCCCGAGCCGGTCCCGTAGTCGATGCCGCCCAGGCCGGCCAGGAGGTCCTCGAGCGTCTGGCCACCCTGGCTCCCCTGGCTCGTTCTGGACCGCCCGGCGGCCGATCCCGCGGCGGCCCGGCCGCGGCCCCCCGCGCTCCGGCCCCCGCCCGTCGCGGCGGACGCTCCGGCCATGCCCCCCGCGAAGAAGGTCCGGAAGAAGTCGGAGAAGTCGCCGGGGTCGCCGGCGAACTCGAAGCGGACACCGCCGCCCCCGGCGCCGCCACGGCCGCCTCCCGCGGGACCGGCCCGGAACCCGGCAAACGGTCCGCCCGGGGCGAACGGGTCGGCATCGGGCCGGGCACCGGCCCGGGCGTACTCCTGCCAGTGGGCGCCGAGCTCGTCGTACTGCTTCCGCTTCGTGGCGTCGGCGAGAACCTCGTTGGCCTCGTTGACCTCCTTGAAGCGGCGCTCGGCCTCCTTGTCGCCGGCGTTGCGGTCGGGATGGAACTGCCGGGCGAGCTTGCGGTAGGCCTTCTTGATCTCGGCCTTCGTTGCCGTCCGGGGCACGCCCAGGACGGCGTAGTAGTCCTTGTAGTCCATGGCTCAGCTCCCGCCGCGGCCGCGGACGCGCGGGCCGACGTGCCCGCCGTCGCGCGGCCGAATCAGGCCAGGGCGCGGGCGCCCCGAGCGACCCGCGCGGGCGACGCAGGATCGGGTACCTTGCCGCTCCACGCACCGCCCGGACCCGGGCATGGCCAGGCCCCGCTCGGCCGCGAAGCGCGGGACGGGGCCTGCCATCGCGCGCCTCCTAGCGACCTGAGGCGATCGCAGGGGGCTGCTCGGCCGGGAAGTCCGGTCGGGGCGCCCGGGCGGGTGCGTCGGGCTTCGTCGTCTTCGCCGGGCCGCCGCCGGAGCCCGTGGCCTTGATCACGACCGCCTTCGGCTTGCGGCGCAGGGCGGCGTCGAGGACCTGGTCCATCGACTCGACGAGCACCAGCTTGATCTGCTTGCGGATCTCCTCGGGAATGTCGCGAAGATCCTTCTCGTTCTTCTTTGGCAGGATCACGATCCGAGCCCCGGAGAGGTGCGCGGCCAGGATCTTGCTCTTGAGGCCGCCGATCGGCAGGACCCGGCCCCGGAGGGTGATCTCGCCGGTCATCGCCACGTCCTTGCGGACGGGGATCCCGGTGAGCGCGCTCACCATCGCGGTGGCCATCGTGATCCCGGCCGACGGCCCGTCCTTCGGGATCGCCCCGGCCGGGACGTGGATGTGGAGGGTGTTCCTCTCGAAGACCTCTCGTTCGATCCCCAGGCGGGTCTCGTTCGAGCGGATCCAGGAGAGCGCGGCGCGCGCCGACTCCTTCATCACGTCACCGAGCTGTCCGGTGAGGATGAAGTCCTCCTTGCCCTCCATCTTCGTGACCTCGACCGCGACGACGTCGCCGCCGACCTCGGTCACGACGAGGCCGGTCGCGGCGCCGGTCTGGTCCTCGGCCTCGAGCTCGCCGTACTCGAAGCGCGGCGGGCCGAGCAGCTCGGCGAGCTTCTTCGTGTCGATCACCGTCTTCCGCTTGCGGCCCTCGACGACCTGCCGGGCGACCTTGCGGAAGAGGTTGGCGATCTCACGCTCGAGGTTCCGGACGCCGGCCTCGTGGGTGTACGCCTGGACGAGCGTGACGAAGGCCTCGTCGGTGATCTCGACATGCTTCCCGGTGAGGCCGTGATTGGTGAGCTGCTTGGGGACCAGGAACCGCTTGCCGATCTCGATCTTCTCCAGCTGCGTGTAGCCCGGCAGCTGGACGACCTCCATCCGGTCGCGGAGGGCGGCGGGGATCGGGTCGAGGAGGTTTGCGGTCGTGATGAAGAGCACCTTCGTCAGGTCGAAGGGCACCTCGAGGTAGTTGTCCTGGAAGGTGTTGTTCTGCTCGGGGTCAAGGACCTCGAGGAGGGCCGACGAGGGGTCGCCCCGGAAGTCCATGCCGAGCTTGTCCACCTCGTCGAGCATGAAGACCGGGTTGTTGGAGCCGGCGGTCTTGATGCTCTGGATGACGCGGCCCGGAAGGGCCCCGATGTAGGTCCGCCGGTGGCCCCGGATCTCGGCCTCGTCGTGGACGCCGCCCAGGCTCATCCGCACGAACTTCCGGCCCATCGCCCGGGCGATGCTCCGGCCGAGGGAGGTCTTGCCCACGCCGGGCGGGCCGACGAAGCAGAGGATCGGGCTGCGGATCGTGTCGGCCAGGGCGCGGACGGCGAGGTACTCGAGGATGCGCTCCTTGATCTTCTCCAGGCCGTAGTGGTCCTCGTCGAGGGCGACGGCGGCCGCCCGGATGTCGAGGTTGTCGTCGGTCGAGACATTCCAGGGCAGTCCGACGAGCCAGTCGACGTAGGTCCGGATGACACCGACCTCGGGCGAGGCGGAGGGGATCCGGCTCATCCGGTCGACTTCCTTGAGGGCGCGGTTGCGCACCTCCTCGGGCATCCCGGAGGCCTCGACCTTCTCGCGGAGCTCGTGGATCTCGGCCTGCTGGGGGTCGTCCTCGCCGAGCTCGCGCTGGATCGCCTTGAGCTGCTCGCGGAGGATGTACTCGCGCTGGGTCTTGTCCATCTCCGACTTGACGTCGCTCTGGATCTTCCCCTTGAGCTCGAGGACCTCGATCTGGCGGGCCAGGAAGGCGGAGCAGACGCGGAGGCGCTCGACGACGTCGATCGTCTCGAGGAGTTCCTGGCGCTGCTCGGTGGTCATGTCCGGGCTGTAGGCGACCATGTCGGCGAGGAGGCCGGGTTCGCTGATGTTGCGGGCGGCGACCGCGGCCTCGGGCGGCACGGGCGCCCCGGACTGGACGTACTGCTCGATCTGGCCCGCGACCGTCTTCATGAGGGCCTCGATCTCGATGCCCTTCGGACTGGCATCGGGCAGCTCCTCGACGGTCGCGCGGAGGTACGGGGCGGTCGAGGCGAACCCGTGGAGACGGATGCGGCCCTGGCCCTGGACGATGGCCCGCACGGTCCCGTCCTGGAGCTGGACGATCTGGGCGACCTTGGCGAGGGTGCCCACCTCGTAGAGGTCGGCGGCGTCCTCGACGTCCTCCTGCTCGGCGCGTCGCTGGGTGACGAGTGCAAGCAGGTTCCCGTCGGCGATCGCGGCGTTGAGCGCGTTCACGCTCTTCTCGCGACCTACCGTGAGCGGGACGATCATCTCGGGGAAGATCACCGTCTCGCGGAGGGCGACGAGCGGCAGCTCGCGCGTGGCGGGGGCGGCGCGCCGGGCGCCGGCCTTGGTTCTCGGCATCTGGTTCTCCTGGCCCTCGGGCCCGGCGGGCCTCCGGTTCCTGGTGGCGGCCCGCGGGGTCCGCCGGGTTGGGACGCTGGTGGTTCGGGGCTCCTTCGCGCGACGTGGTCGCTCCGGATCAGCCATGTCGGCTCCCCGTCGTCTGTGGCTCGGTTGTCGTCTGTGGTCGGTCCCTCGTCGGTCGTTCGGGCATCGTGGCCCGCCCGGCCGTCGGTCGTTCGGCGCCCGGGGGCGCGGACTCCCGTTCGGGGGATCCTCTCGTTCCTTCGTCGAAGAGGGCTTCGAGGATGCGGACGCCCAGGCGTTCCTCGAGCTCGAAGAGGATGCGAATGCCGGCGAGGTTCACTCCCCGCTCCTGGGTGAGGTGACGGATCCAGAGGATTCGCCGGATGTCCTCGTCGGAGTAGAGACGGATGTTCGTCGGCGTGCGCGCCGGCTCGATCAGGCCCTCGTCCTCGTAGATCCGCAGGGTCCGCGGGTGAACCGAGACGATCCGCGCGGCGACGGAGATCACGTAGACGGGGCGGGTGGGATCCTGGTCGAGCCGGCTGCGCTGCATCGGGGTCTCCGGCTCAGCCGGCCGAACCGCTCGGCGACGGCTCGCGGGCCGAACCGGTTACGCCGGCCGAACCCAAGGTGCCGGCCGAACCCGTCGTGCCGGCCGTACCGGCCGTGCCGGCCGTACCGGCCGTGCCGGCCGACACCTGCCCCGACTCGGCTCGGCCCTCGGTGGTCGGGGTGATCCGGATCTGCCGAGGCTTCACCTCCTCCGCCTTCGGAATGCGGAGGGCGAGGACGCCGTCCTCGAAGCTGGCGCTGGCCTGATCGCCGACCATTCCCTTCGGCAGTTCGAGGGTGCGGCTGAAGCTG
>JBBSAS010000001.1:0-47825 GCA_038252055.1 Candidatus Limnocylindrales bacterium | reverse complement strand
GCATCGACGTCGAGCCCGCGGGCGACGGCCGCCTCCACGTACGCGATCGCGTCGGCCATCGTGAAGGCCAGCTCCTGGGCCGCCGTCGCTCCCGCCTCGCGCATGTGGTAGCCGCTGATGCTGATCGTGTTCCAGCGCGGGAGCTCGCGTGCGCAGAACTCGAAGATGTCGGTCACGAGGCGCATCGACGGTCGCGGCGGGTAGATGTAGGTCCCCCGCGCGACGTACTCCTTGAGGATGTCGTTCTGGGTGGTTCCCGAGATGCGCTCACGCGCCACCCCCTGCCTCTCGGCCGCAGCGACGTAGAGGGCGAGGAGGATCGCCGCGGTCGCGTTGATCGTCATCGACGTGCTCACGCTGCCCAGGGGGATCTGGTCGAAGAGGGTCTCCATGTCGGCGAGCGAGCAGACCGGCACGCCCACCCGCCCCACCTCGCCCTCGGCCTCAGGTGCATCGCTGTCGTAGCCCATCTGGGTCGGCAGGTCGAAGGCCACCGACAGTCCCGTCTGGCCCTGCTCGAGGAGATAGCGGAATCGCTCGTTCGTCTCGGCTGCGGTTGCGAAGCCCGCGTACTGCCGCATCGTCCAGAGCCGGCCCCGGTACATCGTCGGCTGCACGCCGCGGGTGAAGGGGAACTCCCCCGGCCGCCCAAGGTCCCGGTTCTCGTCGAGGCCGGCGACATCCGCGGGGACGTAGAGGTCCGCGATCTCGATGTCCGACGAGGTCCTGAAGCTGGGCCTGCGCTCGGCACTCGACGCGACCGATCTCGCCCGCGTGCTGGCCCGCCAGCGCTCGCGACCGGGATCGGTCGCCGGACCCTCGGATGGCTGCCTGTCGTCTGTCATTCGGACTCCCGGACGGTCGTTGCGGTCGGCGGCGAGGTACCGCTCGGACGATCCTATCCCGCCTCCGCCGGCGGCGCTGACCCGGTCGCTCCGCCGGCGTGTCTTTGCGCAAGGACAGGCCACCAGTCGTGGGCGTGCGACGGCCGAGATCAGTACTACGAGCCACGCCGCTCGATCGGCACGGGCAGGCGCGGCAGGCCCGCGCGGAACCGTTTCGTCAGCTCCTCCGTGTCAGGTGCGCGCCGTCGGCTTCGGACGTCGTCGCCCGCGAACCGCGTCAAGGGCCAGGATGCCGCAGCCGATGACGAGCGGCACGACGCCGACTGCCAACCAGAACTGAACGTTATCGGCGACCCCCTCCGACGAGAGCTGGCGAACGATGAGGAACGTCCAGAGAGCGCCGAAGCCTGTCAGGAGACCAATGAGGCCCACGGGATGATCACCGCGGACGAAAAGGACAAGAAGCAGCGCCGCGAAGAGGATCGCCGGGAGCAGTCCGAAAGAGGCGATCAGGACGGTGGCCGCGCCAAGGACCGCCAACGTAATCCAGAGCAGGAGCTGGTTCGATGCCCCCCCTCCCGCGATGATGGATGCCAACCCGATTTTGTCGGGGCCGTCCAGCCACGCCGCGGTTATCCACAGAATGGTGAACAACCTCCGTTTCCTGTGGACAAGCGTCGCTCGCAGCGATGACGGGTGGGGTAGGATCAGGCCGCCGCGCAGACGCGGCCAGTCGAGACAATGACCAGCGAGGTGACTCCCGGGTGGCAACGGTCATCGCGATTGCGAACCAGAAGGGCGGCGTCGGCAAGACGACGACCGCGATCAACCTGGCTGGCGCGCTCGCCGAGCTGGGCAACCGCGTCCTCGCCGTGGACATGGACCCGCAGGCGAACCTCACGGTCGGGCTCGGGATCAACCTCGGGAAAGTCGAGGAGTCGATCGCCCAGGTCCTCGGCGACTCGGGAACGCAGCTCGCGTCGATCATTCTTCCGTCCTCCACCGAGCGCATCGACGTCGCTCCCGCCACGCTGGAGCTCGCGTCCACAGAGGTCGAGCTCTTCAGCGCGATCGGTCGCGAGTACACGCTCCGCGAGGCGATCGATGCCGACGGTGTTCGCGACGCCTACGACTACATCCTTATCGACAGTCCCCCGACGCTCGGGCTCCTGACGATCAACAGCCTCGTGGCCGCAAACGGGGTCATCATTCCCGTCCAGACGCAGTATTACGCGCTGAAGGGACTCACGGCCCTCGTCAAGGTCATCACGACGATCCGCGTGAAGTTGAACCGCGACCTGCGCGTCCTCGGGCTCCTCCCGACGTTCTACGATGGCCGGACGATTCTCGCGCGCGAGATGCTCGAGGAGCTGCGCGAGCTGGGCGACAATCATGTCTTCCGAAGCATCATCCGCACGACCGTGAAGTTGGGTGAAGCGCCCCTCACCGGCCGGCCGATCACCGCCTATGCCGGGCACACCGAGGCAGCCCGCGCATTCCGCGAGCTCGCGAAGGAGGTCATCGAACTTGGCCAGGCCTGACTTCCGCGCGTACGCTGCGCAGCGACTCTCCGAGGAGCGCGAGCTCTCGCCATCCATCGTCAGCCTCCTGTCCGCCGAGGGCGCCAAGACATTCGGGATCCGCCACATCCCGGTCGATCACATCGAGCCGAACCCGGAGAATCCCCGGCTGCTCTTCGAGGAAGAGGCACTCGCCGAGCTCGCCGCGTCGATCAAGGAGCACGGCGTCCTGCAGCCGGTCCTCGTCCGTCCGCGGGTGCGCGACCAGTACCAGCTCGTCGCCGGCGAGCGTCGCTGGCGAGCGACAAAGCTCGCCGGTCTCGACACGATCCCGGCCCTCGTCGAAGATCTCGACGACGAGGCGGCGCTCGAGATCGCGGTCATCGAGAACCTCCAGCGCGAAGACCTCTCTCCGCTCGAAGAAGCCTCGATCTACGAGAAGATGGTCCGGGACCATGGCTACAGCATCCGGAAGCTCGCCCAGAAGCTCGGCAAGGACAAGGGCTACCTCGAGAACCGTCTCCGACTGGCCGACGCTCCGGAGGAGGTCCGGGCCCTCGTGTCCGTGCGCAAAGACACCCTCTCGCACGCCTACGAGCTCATGAAGGTCCAGGACCCGAAGAAGCGCAAGCGGCTGGCGGCCCAGGTCGCGAGCGGGCAGCTCTCGCTCGTCAAGCTCCGGGAGCGAATCGAGGGCCGGCCGCGCCGCGACGTCGACGCCGACGGCGGGCAGGTTGCAGCATGGCCGGCCGCAGAAACGGCGGAGGAGCTGCCGCAGCCCGCGGTGACTCCCTCCGGGGATGACGCGCTCCTGAGCGCCAAGGCCCAGTTCCAGGAGGCGCTTGCCGAGCTGATTGCCGTCCTCCGCAGCCGCGAGTTCGACGAGGTCGCATCGAGCACGGACCGGCACAACCTCGCGAAGTACCTGACGATCTCCAAACTGACCCTCGAAAACGCGATCACCGTCGTCCGCGGTCGCGGCGACTGACCAGCGCCCGCCCGCTCAGTCGGCGAGGGCGCCCATCCAGCCGAGCGCCATGATCGCGAGCCCGGAGCCCTGGAGTTCCCACGCGCGCTGGCGCGACCAGCCGGGACTCCCCCACCCGAGGGCCACACCGCATCCCACGACGATGATGCCTGCCGCGACGGCGACGATCCCGGCGCGACTCCCGAGCGCCAGCATCGCGGCGAAGGCGATGATCGCGACGATCCCCTGGAGCAGCGCCCCTGCGCGACGCGCTCGGTAGAGTCCCAGGCTGGTCGCCACGGTCTCGACTCCAGCCTCTCGATCCTGTTCCAGGTCGGCGAGCGCGTTCGCGATGGCGAGGGCAGCTCCCGCTACGGCAGCTGCCGGAATGAGTGCCCCGAGGGCAGCAGGCAGGGATCCCGTCGCCCCGACCCAGCCGAACACCGGAAGGAGCGGGATCCCGATCGCGTACGGTGCCCACGACCAGGGCGTCCGCTTCAGTCGCAGGTCGTACGCGACGCCGGCGCCCAGCCCGATCGCGGCGATCGCGAGCGCGGCAGGGCCTGCGAAGGCCGCAAGCGACAGGCCCAGGACCGCCGCGACGGCCGCGATCGCGCCAGCCGTTTGACGAGGCACGAGGCCCGTGGGGATCGGCTTCGCCGGCCGGGAGACGGCATCGGCCTGCGCATCGGCCCAGTCGTTCAGGGCGCCGATCGATCCCTGGAGCAGGAGCATCGAGGCGCCCAGCAGGAGGATGCGTCCAGCGCCGGCGCCCGCAAGCGCGGCGACCCCGGCGGCGAGCGCGGCGTCGAGCAGCGAGGGGAACGGGTGCCAGACACGCGCCAGGGCAAGGAGACGGTTGATCCTCGTTGCCGGGCGGGAGCTGCCGCCCGGCGCGCCGGTCCCCCCGTCAGACGTAGACGAGCTCCTCGAAGTTCTCCACGAGGTAGTCGACGATCACGGTGCGGGCCAATGGGGCGGTCGCCCGCAGGCCGGGGACGAGGCAATGGAGCGTCGTGGCCGGGATGAGCATCCGGTCCTCGGCGTCGCGCCCCACCACGGCCGGCGGTCCCCCTCCCGCGGCGAAGACCCGCTCGAGGTCGCGGTCGCCGAGACCGGAGGCATTCCGGAGATCGTGGAGGACGGCCAGAACGCCGCGCCGGATCGAGATGTCCCGCATCGCCTCGGCGGCCCATGCATCGAGCTGCTCGTCGGGCTGGTCGAGCAAGCGACGCCGGTATTCATCGGTCGTGGTGGCGAGCCCTGTCGATCCCATGCCCGTGGCGTGCCTCCTGCTTCACCCTGGGTGCTCTGGGTGAGTATCGCAGACCGGCCCGGTCCGGGGCCCGGTCCGCCGGGACCCCGATCCCCGGGGTGCGCCACTGCCGAGGACGAACCACCGTCGCAGGATAGAACAGATGTTCGATTAGCTCACCCGAGTCGGGGGCCGGCGCCCCTCCGGCCAGTCCTGGAAGATCTCGGTGAGCCAACTGCCGAAGCGACCGGGAGGCTCCCGGTCACGACCGTCCGCCACGAGGCCGAGGAGCGCCTCCCGGATCTCTTCTGTCAGCGCGAGAACACCGGCCCCGGTCGGCCGCCCGGCGGTCTCGATCGCGTGGCCGACCCGCACCCGGACCGTCCCACCGAATCGGATCCAGCTCATGCCCGTGATCCCGACCGGGACCACGGGGACGCCCGCTCGAAGCGCGAAGTAGGCGGCGCCCGGGTCGAGGGGCAGGACGACGCGCTCCCCCGCGTGGATGCGGCCCTCCGGGGCGATGACGAGGCGGTCTCCGCGGCGAAGGATCTCGTCGACCCGGCGGGTGACGGTCCGTAGGGCGCGACCGTCGGGCCGGAAGGGGACGTCGCGCCCGGACCAGCGGACGAGCCGGTTCCGCGTCCCGACGCGCATGTCGGCCTCGCGGGGGCCGAGGAAGACGAGGTCGGGGCGCGCCGGCAGCGCGGCCACGACGACGAACGGATCGGCCCAGCTCTGGTGGGTGAAGCAGACCACGGCAGGCCCGGACGGAACGTGCTCGAGGCCCACGACTCGAAGGCGGACCCAGACCCGGACCAGAAACCACAGTCCCACCGCGGTCAGCCAGTACCGGAACCGGCCGGGCGGACAGGGATCGGGGCTGGGCGTCGGGCTGCCGGCGCCGGACCCGCCGCCGCGGCTGCGGGGTCCCGCGCTCACGAACCCGCGGCGAGCGCGTCCACCGGGAAGTCCGCGAGGCGCCCGAGGATCACGTCCGCCGCCTCCACGGCTCCCGGTCCGGGCGGGACGCTCGCGGCCGGCACGAGGATCACCCGCATTCCGGCGGCCTTTCCGGCCAACACCCCCTTCGCCGAATCCTCGACGACGAGACATCGTCCCGGCTCGACGCCCAGCCGGCGGGCGGCCTCGAGGTAGACGTCGGGGGCGGGCTTGCCGGTCGCGACGTCGTCCGAGGAGACGAGCACCTCGAGGGTCGCAGAGAGGCCGATCGCGTCCACCGCCGCCCGGATCACCGCTCGATGGGCAGACGAGGCGATTGCGACGGGCACCCGCGCGGCGATGGCGGCCGCGGCCGCAGGAGCCCCCGGCACGACCGGGGCCGCTTCCGCCCCGTACCGCTCGACGAGGCCGGCAACGACCGCGCGTTCGATCTCCTCGGGCGAATCGGGCACTCCCATCCGCTCGCGCGTCACCTCGGCCCACTCGCGCGAGTTTCCACCCATGCAGGCCGCGCTGTCGGCCTCGGTCCATCTCCGGCCACGTGCCGCCGCCCATGCGGTCCGGACCTCGTGCCACCAGGGTTCCGTGTCCACGAGCACGCCGTCGAGATCGAAGATCACTGCGCGCGCCTCCCGGGCGAGCGATCGGAGGTCGTCGGCGGCCTCCTCCCCCACTCGACCGGTCACCATCTCCCGAACCCCACAGTGGATCCTCCCGCGTCTCGCCTGGCCCCAACCCGGGCGAGGCTACCACGCGGCCGGGGCGCTGCCCGGTCGAGACGGCCGTTTGGGCGGCGCGGCGCCGGCGCCGTCGATGACCGCGACAGCCGCGTATCCTGACCCCGCCATGGAGAACTCCTGGGTCGATCGCCGGCTCTTCGACTGGGGCGTCTTCCTCGTCCTCCTCGGCGGGGCCCCGCTCGCCGCGACGCAGGGCTGGATCCCGCGCGACGCGCCCACCAAGGCCTGCCAGTGAACGAGCGGCCCTACCGGAGCGTCGACGATCGCGTGATCGCGGGAGTCTGCGGGGGCCTCGCCCGCCGGTTCGCGGTCGATCCGAGCCTGGTCCGGACCGGGTACGTGGTCGTCGCCCTCCTGACGGGCATCGTCCCGCTCGTCGTCCTCTACGTCATCCTCGCGGCGATCGTCCCGGACGAGCCATGGCTGTCCGCGGGTCCGCGTCCGTCGACTGCTCCGGGACCCGGCGCGGTGCCGGGCTGGATGCCGCCGTCCAGCTGGTCGGGCGACCCGAACGCCTCCACGTCGCCGCGGGAGGGTACGTCGCCGACGTGGGCGCCCCCCAGCGGCACGGGACCAGACGACGCCGGAACACCCGGCCCACCGTCCGCGTCCTGGTCGGACCCGGCCTGGACGACCCGCGACCGGCACGAGCGCCGGCCCCGCGACCCCTGGCTCGGCGTGATCGGAGGCCTCGTCCTCGTGGCCCTCGGGGTCTACCTCCTCGTGGGCGATCGCTTCGACGTCGACTGGAGCGTCGTCTCGGCGGCAGCGCTCGTCGCCCTCGGAGTGGTGGTGATCGTCTCCGCGTTTGTCCGGCCTCGTCGCTGACGGGACGTGCACGTCGACGCGGTCCAAGATGTGATGGCCTTCGAGCAGGGCTTCCTCGAGGAGGTCGCCCGGCAGCGCGCGCCCTACGTGCCCGAGGCGCCCGTGACCGAGCAGGGAGCCGTGTCGGCGGCCACGACCGCAGCCGTTCGCTCGCTCCTCGCGGTCGCGGAACGATACCCGCAGCTTCGCTCCCCGGAGAACGTGCTCCGCCTCCAGGCCGAGATCGAGCGCCTCGAGAACCAGATCGCCGATCGGCGCGAGCTCTACAACGACCAAGTCTTCCGCTACAACACCTCGATCGCCCAGGTCCCGGCGGTCGCCCTCGCTCCCCTGTTCGGGTGGCGCCCGCGTCCGCTCTTCGATGCCGGCGAGGACGATGCCGCGCGCCCGGGGGTCTCGCTCGCGTCGACCCAAGGAGACCGCCACGACTAGCCCGGACCGTGCCGGTCGCGGGCTGCGCGACGGGTCCGGCCTGACGACCTGGTCCCTCGAGCAGATCGCCGAGGTGGCGGGCCCGGAGCACGCCCCGGTCGTCGTTCTGCTCCACGGCACCCGCCGGACACGGGCGATGTGGCGCCACCAGGTGGACGGGCTCTCGGACGAATTCCGCACGGTGGCCGTCGACCTCCCTGGGCACGGCATCCTAGCCGACGTCCCGTTCGGAATGACGCGGGCAACCGGCCTCGTTGCGGCCGTCATCGAGGCCACGGGGGGCCGGGCGACCGTCGTCGGTCAGTCGCTCGGCGGCTACGTGGCGATGGACGTGGCTGCGCGCCGCCCGGAGCTCGTCACGGGGCTCGTCCTCGTCAACGCGACGGCCGAGCCCCGCACGATCCTGCGCCACGCACCCGGAACGGTCGGGTCGTACCTGCTCGGCGCCGGACGCGAGCGCCTCACCCGATCGAGGCTGCCGATCCGCCGTCGCCGGCACGGAGCACCGTCGAACACTCTGCCCGCGACGCGGGGCTGGCTCTTCAAGGGCGGAGGGCGGGCGACGGCGTGGGCCCTGCGCCAGTCGTTTGCCCCGCGGCTGGCCGCCTACCCGGGGCCCACGCTCATCCTCAACGGAGCGGACGACCCGATCTTCCGGCTCGACGAGGACAGCTTTCTCGCGGTCGCCGCCGATGGGCGGAGGGACCTGATCGCCGGCACGGGCCACCTCGTCAACGAGGATCGACCCGCGGACTTCAACACGACGATCCGCCGATTCGGGCGCGAGATACAGGAACGCCCGGGTGGGAGCGGGTCCCGCCCGGGCGTCGATCGGCCGCGCGGGGCCCGGTCCTAGCCGTTCGTGCTCCCACTCGACGGAGCGATCGAGGGCGCCGGCGACGCGTCCGGCCCGCCGGGCCAGCCCGGCATCCCATCGTCGTCCCACCCGCCCATGCCGCGCCCGTGGCCGCCGCGGCCCCAGCCGCCCATGCCCGGGCCGCCGTCCTGGCCGGCCGCCCGCGAGCGAACGATCGTCGCGGTCAAGGAGCCGTCGGCGTTCTTCGTGCCCGAGGCCGTGACCGTTGCCCCGATGGCGACGTCGGCGAGCGTCGGCGAGGTGATCCCCGCCACGTGGTAGGTGGTGGCGGACGTGACCTTCACGACGAGCGTCGAGCCATCGCGGAGGGTGAGGGTGATCGAGCTGGCGCCCTTCTCCTTGACCGTCCCGGCAGCGGTTGCCGGAGCCACCGTGATCGCGGTCGCCGTCAGCGTGCCGTCGGACGCGAGGGTGCCCCTCGCCATGATGACGGCGCCGGCCACGACCGCGTCCTTCGTCCCGGCCTGGCCGCCGACCTGGTACGTCGTGCTGCCGGTGAGGACGACCTTCTGGGTCCCGCCGTCGCGAGTGGTCACCGTGACCGTGGACCCTGAGACGGAGGCGACCGTGCCGCTGACGGTCGGCTGGACCACCTGGATGGCCGTGATCTTGTAGGTCCCGTCGGCGTTACGGGTCTCGCTGAAGGCGATCCGGTCTCCGACCACCAGCGCGGAGGTGGTGACGGTCTTCCCGTCCTTCGTCACGGTCGCGCCCGTCGCGTCGATCGTGCGGGTCCAGCTGTTGTCGGTCTGGAGCGAGAGCTTGGAGCCGTCGATCGCGGTGATCGAGATCGTGGCGTTGCCCTGGCGCCCCCAGCCCTCGCCCGGTCCGCCGCGGCCATCGAAGGCGCCGGTCTGCCGGCTGCTGGGCGCGGTCCAGCCGGCGGTCGTCGAGATGACCGGCGCGCCGACTGCCGGTGCCTCCTGTGCCGCAGGTTGGGCCGGCGTGCCACTTCCGGCCGCGAAGGCGACGGCGAAGGCCGCGAGGCCGATCGCCCCGGCGAGGAGCGCAACACCGACGGTCCGGCGGCCCGGACCTCCCGAGGCTGGCTCGCCGGACCCGGTGGTCGGCTGGCCGCCCCCGGTGGTCGGCTCGTCGGCCCCCGTCGTCAGTTCCTGGTCCATGTGGGTTTCTCCTGGATCCTCCCCGGAATGGAACGCGAGTCGGCGTGGAAGGAGGGACCCCGACGCGACGAGGATGGCCCTCCCACCCTGAAGGGGTCCTGAATCGCGCGGCGGACAAGTCGTCGGAACTGCCCGGACAGACGGGCGGGTCGTCGCCGGGGTTCAGGATGGTTTCAGGATCGCCCCCGACGATCACCGGGTCCCGGGCCTCACCGGGTGCCTCCGTCATCCGCCAGCAGGGACGACCGATGCTCGACGCGATCCGACCCGCCGCTCCTCCGCGCGCCACCGTCCGCTCCGCGCCGGGCACCGCTCCCGATGCCAGGCCGCTGCCGCTCCCCCGCCGGTGGGCCATCCGCGCTGCCGACCTCGGCGCGATCGCCAGCGGGATCGCGGTGCTCATCGTCCTCATGTGGATCCGGCACGGCAACGCGGCCGAGCTCGGCTCTCCCGCGGGGATCCTCACCGCGGCCGGCCAGCTCGCCGCCCTCCTCGGAACCTACGCCGCGCTGCTGCAGCTCGTCCTGATGTCCCGCAGCCCCTTCCTCGACCAGGTGATCGGACCCGACCGCCTCGCCTGGCTGCACCGCTGGCTCGGGTTCGCCACCGCGTGGCTCATCGGCGGCCACGTCGTCGCGACGACCGCGGGGTACGCGCTCGGCAGCGGTCGCGGCCTCGTCGACCAGACGATCACCTTCCTCGGGACGTATCCGTTCGTCCTCCTCGCCGGCGCCGGGTTCGCCCTCTTCGTCCTGGTCACGGTCAGCTCGATCCGCGCCGCGCGGCGGCGTCTCTCGTACGAGACCTGGTACGGCCTCCATCTCTACGCGTACCTCGGGATCGCCCTCGCCTTCGCCCACCAGCTCTCCGGCGGCGCGGACTTCATCGCGGATCCGGTGGCGGTGGCCTTCTGGATCAGCCTCTACGCGATCACGGCGGCCCTCGTCCTTGCCTTCCGGTTCGGCCAGCCGGCCGCGCTCGTGATCCGGCACCGCTTCGTGATCGCCAACCGGGTCGTGGAAGCGCCCCGCGTCGTCTCGCTCTACGTGACCGGGCGCGACCTCGACCGGCTCGCCGTCCGATCCGGGCAGTTCTTCAACGTCCGCCTCCTCACGGCCGACGGCTGGTGGCGGGCCCACCCGTTCTCTCTCTCGGCGTCGCCGAACGGCCGGTTCCTCCGGTTCACCGTGAAGGGCCTCGGCGACTGGACGAGCGGACGGCTCCAGGAGGTCCCCCTCGGCACGCGCGTCCTCCTCGAGGGGCCGTACGGCGTCCTGACGGGCGCGCGGCGGACCCAACGCCGCGTCCTCCTCGTGGCCGGTGGCGTTGGGATCACTCCCCTCCGTGCGCTCCTCGAGTCCCTCCCCGCGGGTCCGGGCGAGCTCGACCTCGTCTACCGGGCGGGTGATGCCGCCGAGGTCGTATTCCGCGACGAGCTCGACGCGATCGCCCGCGCCCGCGGCGCGACGATCCACTACCTGGTCGGCCACCGTGGCGACCCCGGCGTGGGTGCGGAGCCCCTCGGCCCCGACGCGCTGGTGGGGCTCGTCCCCGACCTCCGTGAACGCGATGTCTACCTCTGTGGCCCGCACCCGATGATGGCCGCCGCCGAGCGGTCCCTCCGCTCGCTCGGGGTTCCACGCGCCCAGATCCATCTCGAACGCTTCAACCACTGAACCCGGAGCTGACCATGCCCAGACGCGGCGCCTTCGCCATCCTCCTCACGATCGGTGCCCTCGCCCTTCTCCTCTCCTTCAAGACGCCGACCGACCTGCCCGTCGCCACCAGCGCCGCGGGGCCGGTAGCGATCGCGAGTCCCGCGCCGGTCGCGGCCGCGACGCCCGGCCCGAGCGTTGCCCCGGCTGCCTCCGACCCGCCGGTGGACGCGCCCGCCGCGACGGCGGTGCCCGACCCGGCCACATCCGCTCCCGCCACCGCGGCACCCGCCGCCGGCTACCGGGACGGGACGGTCGCGGGCTCGGCGGCGCAGACGCCGTACGGCCCGGTGCAGGTCCAGGTCACGATCTCGGGCGGGACGATCACGGACATCGCCGCTCTCCAGCTGCCGACCGGGGACCGGCACTCCGCGGACATCAGCAGTCGCGCGGAACCGATCCTTCGGAGCGCCGCGCTCAAGGCCCAGCATGCCGACGTCGGCGTCCTGTCCGGGGCGACGTACACGAGCCTGGCGTACGAGGAGTCCCTGCAGGCGGCCCTCGACGCCGCCCGCTCCTGACCGGTGGCAGCCCGCGTGGAACGGGTGATGGGCACGGTCGTCTCGATCGACGTCCGCTCTGCCGATGGTCCAATCGACGCGGCCGTCGAGCGCGCCGTCGCCTGGTTCCACGCGGTCGACGCCCGCTTCAGCACCTTCCGCGACGACAGCGAGATCCGCCGCCTCGATCGCGGTGAGCTGCCCCTCGATGACTGCCACCCGGACGTGCGGCACGTCCTCCGGACCTGCGAGGATCTCCGGCAGGCGAGCAACGGCGTCTTCGACGTCCGCCGGCACCGCCCCGACGGCGGGCTCGATCCATCGGGCTTCGTGAAGGGCTGGGCCGTGGACGAGGCCGCCGACCTGCTCGCGGCGGCGGGAGCGACCGCCTTCTCGATCAACGCGGGCGGGGACGCGGTCGTCCGCGGCGAGCCCGAGCCGGGAATGCCCTGGCGGGTCGGGATCCGCCACCCCGGGGATCGCGGAGCCCTCGCCGCAGTCCTCGAGATCCGCGATAACGCCGTCGCGACGTCCGGCCACTACGAGCGCGGGAGCCACATCCGCGACCCACGGACCGGCGCCGGGGCCTCGGGCCTCGTGAGCGTCACCGTGCTCGGCCCCCACCTCGGCACCGCCGACGCGTACGCCACGGCGGCCTTCGCGATGGGTGGCCAGGGCCCTGGCTGGGTGGCGCGCCAAGAGGGGTTCGGCGTCCTCGCGATCGACGAGGCGGGCCTCGTCACCTGGTCGGACCTGGTCGGCGGGGTGCTCGCCGGAGCCACGACGGTCTCCGAGCGGCGCGCTGGCGCGCCGTTTTCAGATGCACTTCAGAATACGACCGTATGGTGAGGCTCGCGGGAACGTTCTCGACATCCGCTCGGAGAGAGGCCGCATGACCGTTGATCCCCAGGCGCAGGCCGGCTCGCCCGTGCCCGGCCCCACCCCGGCAACCCCTTCGCCGGGCCGGCGGACGCGCTCCACCAGCGGGGTCTCCCCGGGGATGGTCCTCGCCTCGGCGGTCCTCTCCGCCGCCCTCGCGAGCGGCGGGACTGCCGGCCTCCTCCTTGTCACGGCGCCCACGGCCGGACCGCTGCCAACCGCCGCCGTGGTCACGGCCACCGAACCACCGTCCGCCGTCACGACGGTGGCCGTCGTCGGGGAGGACGCCGTCGTCGCGGTCGCCGGCGCGGCCGAGGCGTCGGTCGTCACGATCTCCGACGTCGCGACCCGCCGACGGGCCATCCTGGGCGGCTCGGGCGTCATCGTTTCCGCCGACGGACTCATCCTCACCACGGCGATCGCCGCCCCCCTCGACACGACGTACGCGGTCCTCCTTTCCGACCAGCGCGAGACCACGGCCGAGGTCGTCGCCAGCGATCCTGCCCGTGGCCTCGTCCTGCTCCGAACCGCCACGACCGGCCTGGCACCGGCGCGCCTCGCCGCCAGCGGCAGCACCCTGGTCGTGGGTCAACGCGTCGTCGCGGTCGGCAGCCCCCTCGGGGAGTTCACCGACACCGTGACCTCGGGGATCGTCTCGAGCCTCGGGCGCTCGATCGACATGACGGACCCGTCCACGGGAACACGGGTGGCCCTCGACGAGCTCATCCAGACCGACGCCGCGATCAACGCCGGCAGCAGTGGCGGACCACTCCTCGACCTCTCGGGGATCGTCGTCGGGATCATCGCCACCTCGGCCGGTGACGGCCAGGGGATCGGCTTCGCCATCCCGATCGGCGCCGCGGCCGACCTCGTCGCCCGCGCCGGCTCGTAGCCCCGACCCCCCGGGAGCTTCCGTGCACCTTCTCCTCGTCGAGGACGACCCGCGGCTCGTCCGCCTTCTCACCCGCCTCCTGACCCAGGACCGCCACGTCGTGGACAGCGCCCTCACGATGGCAGACGGGCTGGAGCTCGCCGCCGTAGCCGATCCGGACGCGATCATCCTCGACGTCGGCCTCCCGGACGGCTCCGGCTTCGACATCGCCCGGCGGCTCCGCGAGCGCGGCTCGGCCGTGCCGATCCTCATGCTCACCGCGCGCGACGCCGTGACGGCCCGGGTCGAGGGCCTCGACGCCGGGGCAGACGACTACCTCGTCAAGCCCTTCGCCTACGAGGAGCTGCTCGCCCGCCTCCGGGCGCTCGGGCGCCGCCCGGCGCCGCGCCGTGGTCTCACCCTGCGGGCCGGGCCGATCGTCCTCGACGAGAGCGAGCGCCGGGTCTCCGTCGCCGGGAGGCCCGTGGACCTGAGCCAGCGCGAGTACGCGATCCTGGAGTGCCTCCTCCGCCGCCCGGGCCAGATCCTCTCGCGCGACCAGCTGCTCGACCAGGCCTGGCCGTACGGTGCGGCCCTCACCCCGAACACCGTCGAGGCCTACATCCACCTGCTGCGGACGAAGCTCGGTCCCGACGGGGCCGCGTGGATCGAGACGGTCCGCGGCGTCGGCTACCGCGTCCGGGAGCGCTGAGATGACGGGCCGGCCGGGTGCCGCGCCAGTCGGGGCCGAGCCGACGGCGGGAAGCGGGTCCGGCGACCGCATCCTCCTGCGCCGGACCCGTGTCCGCCTCATGGCCTGGAGCGGTGGGTTGACGCTCGTCATCCTGCTGGCGCTCGGTGCCCTCGTGTACGGGGCGGTCGCGGGCCAGCTCGCAACCAGCGGCACGGCGATCCTCCGTCAGCGGGCAGAGGACGTCGCCAAGGTCGTCAGTCGCCCCGGTCCCCTTCCGAACCGGCCGCCCTTCGGTCTCGCCTTCGGCGGCGAGCAGTCCGGGACGATCACCCTCGCCGTGCAACCCGACGGATCGGTCCTCGGCGGCCTCGACGAGGCCACGGAGCTGCCGATCGACGAGTCCGTCCGGGCCGCCCGGGCGGCCTCGAGCGGGACAGACACGCGAACGGCGACGCTCGACGAGACGCCGATCCGGGTCTACTCGATCGCCGTCGCTCGCCGGGGCGGAACCTGGGTGGTCCAGGTGATCGGAGAACGGCTCTCCGAGCAGCGTCTCCTCGCCGTTCTCCTCGGGGTCCTCGTCCTCGGGAGCCTCGCGGCGGGCGTCCTCGCGATCGCCGCCGGCTGGCTCTACGCCGGCCGGGCCCTCGTCCCGATCCGCTCGGCGATCGACCGCCGCGAGGCAGCCCTGCAGCGCCAGCGCGAGTTCGCCGCCAACGCGAGCCACGAGCTGCGCACGCCACTCACGGTCATCCGCGCCAGCGTCACCGACCTCGCGCGCAATCGCGACGAGGCGGTCGGGTCGGTCGGGACCGCCCTCGAGGACATCGACGCCGAAACCACCCACCTCACGGCGCTTGTCGACGACCTCCTGATCCTGGCCCGGACCGATGCGGGCACGATCGAGGTCGAGAGCGCCCTGGTCGACCTCGCCGACGTCGCCGTGGAGGCCGCCGGCGGCCTGACCGCCGTGGCTATGGGGCGAGGCGTCGCGCTGACGGTGGACCCGCTCCCCGCCGAGGTTCGGGGCGACGCCCTTCGCCTCCGCCAGCTCGTCGCGATCCTCGTCGACAATGCCGTTGCCCACACGCCGTCCGGGGGGGCCGTCATTGTCTCCGTGCAGCCGGACGGCGACACGGCCGTCCTCCGGGTCGATGACGAAGGGCCTGGGATCCGCGACGAGGACCTGCCCCGCGTCTTCGAGCGCTTCTGGCGGGCCGACGACGCCCCTTCGGGCGGGACCGGGCTCGGCCTCGCGATCGCCGCGTGGATCGTCGAGCAGCATGGCGGCCGGATCAGCGCCGCCAATCGCGCCGATCGTGGAGCCCGCTTCGAGGTGCGGATTCCACTCCTCGCCGGGTAAGGCTGCGCCCGCCGGACGGGTCGCGGGCAGGTCGTCCGGACCGGTCTGGGCCGGCCTCCGGGCCGTTCGCGGCCCCCGCGCCCCGGCGTCCGGGTCAGTCGTGCGGCTTGAAGATGATCCGGGCCATGCGGAGGTTGATGACCAGGAACCGCCAGGCCTGGACCGGCAGGAACGACCGCATCGCGAGCGTCCGCCGGGACGGCCGCGGCGCGTCGCTCGTCGAGGACGCGATGGCCGGGCTGCGCGGTGCGGGGGCAGACTCCGGCTCGGGCTGGATGCTCATCGCTGGCTCCTGGGCCTGTTCCGCGGCCCCCGTGGCGGGGCGGGCCGGGCGTTCACTCGGCGTGCTCATTCGGGGATCACCTGCCATCCGAAGCGGGCCTTCGCCTTGTAGATGAACCCGGTGTGCAGGAGCCGCTTGATCCAGTGCGCGGCAAGCCCGACTTCGCCCGAGGTCAGCGCAAGGTCGCGGCCGGTCTCCGGGTAGCGCTCGAAGTCGGGGACCACCGGGTACATCGTCATCGCGGCCGCCGATCCCCGGAAGAAGCCGCTGCCCGCCGACGCGACGCACGCGGCGCCCATCCGGGCCATCGACGCGTGATGCGGCGGGGCCGACCCGCCCTTCCTGGCCATGTCCGCGATCGTGCGGGCCACGGTGCGGCCCATGATCCCGGACGGCATCCCAGTCCGCGGCGGCGCGGGGGCGATCAGGGTCCCGTTCGGGCTCGTGTGCGGCCGCGAGATCTGGTGCGGCGGGGCGAACGCGATGCCCACCGCGAAGATGTTCGGGTACCGGGGAGACTGGTACGTGGTCGGCCAGTCCGCGGCCCGCCACTCCTCGAACGGCTTCTTCGCGTAGTCGCCGTCCACGAGCATGAAGCCAGACGGGGCGAAGAGCTCGGCCGTCGTGTCGGCTCCGGCACGGTCGAACGAGCGAAGGCCGGCTCCCCCGAAGGGCGGGAGCAGCATCGCGAAGTCGAACGCGAGCGCATGGTGCTCGCCGTCGAGCGTCTCGAAGAGGATCTCGCCCGGTTCGACCCGCTCGACGTGGGCCCCGATGATCCACTTGATCCCGCGCTCGACGTAGAGCGATTCGGCCCACATTCGGCTGTGCGTGACCCAGCCGCCCATCTGCATCTGGAGGCCGCCGACCCCGAAGTCGCCGAGCTCGTGCTCGTTCGAGAGGTAGTAGAGGTCGGCCCGGTCGCGGACCCGGGCCTGACGCAGCTCGTGCTCGACGTTGAAGACGTACTCGAAGGCCGCGCCCTCGCACGTGCAGGTGCCGTGGCTCGTCCCCACGACGAGGGTCTGGCGGGCTCCCGCGCGCATCCGGGCGATGACCTCGGCCAGCGAGCGCGCGGCGGCCGCGGCGTGGTCGGCCGTGCAGACCGAGACGGAGTTTGCTTCCGGCCCGAGTCCCGGCACGGCCTCGAAGCGAAGCTTCGGGCCGGTCGCGTTCACGAGATAGTCGAAGGGGACCCGCTCGATCTCGCCTGCACGCTCCACATCGGTGTGCTCGACGACGACGAACGGCGTCGCGTCGGCCCCATCCCCGTCGGGATGGATCTCGGTCGCTGTCGCCTGGATGAAGGTGATCCCGAGCTTCCGGTAGACCGGCGCCAGGGGAAAGACGACGTCCCCGACCTTCATCCGGCCGACGCCGACCCAGATGTTCGAGGGGATCCAGTTCCAGCGGCTGTTCGGCGAGACGACGATCACCTCGTGCCCGCGCCCGAGCATCCGGCGCAGCCGGGTGGCTGCCGTGTGGCCGGATATCCCGGCCCCGAGGATCACCGTTCGACTCATACGACGCTCCGATTCCATCTCCCGGTCCGCTCTTGGCAGGCCAAACACCTCGATCAGCGTACAGGTTCCGACCGCCCGGTTCCACGCCTCAGCGCGGCCGGTGCGCTGTTCCGCGGCCCACTGCGGACACCGCTCGGGCCAGCGCGCCGGCGAAGCACCGTGGCCGCCGGGTCACGCCGCGATGATCACCGCGTACGGGCCGACCGCCACCAGTCGATCGACCGGGATCCGGACGTCGCCCGCCAGCAGGCCGATCAACGTTCCCGCCGTCTCGTCGAACTCGACGTCGGAGACTTGGCCGAGAAGCGTGCCATCCGCGGTGAGGAGCCGCCGCCCCGTGAGGTCGGCGAAGCCTGCCGCGAATTGGCGCTCGCCGTCGGTCCGGACGGGCCGGATCGCCGCCGCCGAGGGAATGAGCACCGCGTCCGGCCCGAAGCCCACGACGTCGGCCCAGTCCAGGAGAACCGGCACCTCGCCATCGTCGACGTCCACCATGAGGCCCGCCCCCGCCGGCCCGGCGGCCATCGGCGTCACGATCGGCCGGGGCAGGTCCGCCACGGCCAGGAGCGGGATCCGGCCGCTCGCCGGGTCCACGAGCAGCCGCCGAACGACGCCCACCTGCTCGGCCGTCTCGCGGGAGATCACCGCGCGACCGATCGCTTCCCCGAACGTGGTCACCTCGGCACCTCGTGGTCCTGCGGTTCCGCGGCAGGCGCCCCGTCGTCGGCCGCGACGTCGTCGGGCACCGCGGCGATCTCGGCCCGGAATCGCTCGACCGCGGCCCCGAACCCCGTGAGGTCGTCGGTCACGAAGCGTTCGACCGCAGCCGGCACGACGATCCGCTCGCCGGACGCGGAGAACGTGGCCGGGATGGGCACGAGGGCTCGCCTGCCGTCGGACGTCTCGATCTCGTAGCCGACCACGTCGGCGGCGGACCCGTCCAGGTCGATGACGAGGTCCACGACGCGGCCGATGACCCGGCCGGCGTCGGTGAGCACTTCATCGTGGATGACGTCGCGAGCGTCCTCGCTCGAGCGCTCGAGACTCTCGTCCCTCTCGAGAATCGCCTCCGCGGTGTCGATCATCACCGAGTCGGGCCCGATCGCCGCGACGTTGCCGATCGGGAGGAGCCCCGCGTGGGGCGAACCCAACATCCCACGGCCGCGCAGGGTGAAGCCGCGCACGTCGGAGCGGGCCTGGTCGAAGATGACGTCCTTCACCTCGGCGATGTCCACGGCCTCGTCGAGGGTCACGACGGGCCGGCCGATGAGATCGGTGGCGCGGCTGACGAGGCTCATGGCTCATCTCCGTCGTTCGGGCCACTCCCGACGCCCGGCGGGCCGCTCCCGCCTCCCGGCGGGGAGCTGCCGGCGCCCAACGGGGAGCTTCCTGCGGCGGTGCTTGGGGACGCCACGCCGGCCGTTCCGGTCCGCGCGCCGGAGGCGAGGATCCGGCCGGCCCGGGCGCGCCGCCGATACCAGATCGCGCCGCCGGCAATGACGGCCGCCACGATCACGATGATGACGATCGCGGGGACGATGTCCATCGGCTTCTCCTCACCTGGGGCCATTCGCGAGGTGCCGCGCTGTCCTCGCCAGTATCTGCTCGTCTCCCGGCAGGAGCAAGGGCCGGATGGCGCCGAATCGCCGGATCCGGGGCGCGAGCGTGGGCCCTGGCGGGCCGCAGCGCCGGACCTGGCGGGCCGCAACGCTCAGCGCCGATCGCGCCGCGAGCCGCTCAGCCGGCGAGGACGCTCTCCACCCGGATCACCGGCGGGTGCTCGAAGTGCTTCTTCACGGCGCACTGCTCGGCTGCGCGAACCACCGCGTCAGCGTACTTCTCGGGGAAGCCCGCCGGAAGCTCGATCGTGACTTCGACGTCGCTCACCAACCCCGTCGCCGGGTCCGACCGCATCCGCTGGACGAGCCGGATGCCGTCCGTCGGGATTCCCCTCTGCCGGCAGAAGCCGAGCACGTAGATGCCCGCACAGGTCCCGATCGTCGAGAGGAACGTGGCGAACGGCGTCGGCGCCGAGCTCGTTCCCCCGCCCGTCGGGGGCTGGTCGGTGGGCACGACGAAGGGCCCGAAATGGGCGTCGACGCGCGCGCCCCCCGGGAAGTCGATGATCATCTCCATGGGCTGAACCTCATCTTTCGGAGCGCGACCCGGCGTCCGAGCCGGCACGGAGCCGCGCGTTCTGACATCAGCGGCGCCGGGGCTGTGCGCCGGGCCTGTTCCCGGCTGGCTGCAGCAGTGAACAACGCCAGCATAGCGACTACTTGCGTAGTTGCGCAAGTGTGCCAGCGCGGCGCGCTGGGCGGGAGAAACGCTGCGGGGGACGGCGTCCACCGAGATGACGATCGCGCGGGCAATGGACGATGATCGACGTGGCAGCTCCCCTGCCTGGACGGATGTCACCGGATGACGGACCGTCATGACTCGGAGCGCTCCATGTCAGTCAGCGCCGAGCTTCCGCCACCGCGTAGCGGGGTGCCGTCGCGCAACCTGAGCCCGTTGACCATGCGCCCCCGGGATGTCCTTGTCGGAGCTCGAGACGGTCTCACCCGACTCCGGCAGAAAGGGTCGGCCATTCGCCCGCCCCGAGCCCGCCGCCGGTCGGGGTCGACGAGCTCCGGGGCACGCCACGAACGAACGCGAGTGAGGCGCCCCGTCGTAACATCACCCCGGGCACGCCGCCGGGGCGCTGCCCTAGTGAGGACGAGTCATGACCGACAGTCAGATGACAGCCCCGGAAGTCGCGGCGCGCCACGCGCTCGTGTTGCACGATCACGCGCTCGTGGTGGACCTCGTCACCCTGACCCTCAACCACGGCGTGTTCGTCGTTCGGGCCGCCAGCAGCCTGGCCGACGCGGAGACGATCCTGGCCGACTGGCACCCAGACATGGCCGTGGTCGACATGGATCACGACGACAGCACGACGCTGCTCGGGCGGCTCGGCGCCGCGAACCAGCTGACTCGGGTCCCCACGCCAGTGCTCGGTCTGACTCGTCGGGGCGACCTCAAGACCAAGCTCAAAGCATTCGACCTGGGCGTGGACGACATCCTGACGGTGCCCTTCTCGCCCGAGGAGCTGCTCGCCCGGGCCATCGTCCTCACTCGCCGCGCGACCGGACGCGAACACCCGATCATCCCCACGATCAGGCTGGGCGAGATGGAGATCGACATTCTCAATCGCGAGGTACGGGCCGGCACCTCGGTCATCCACCTGAGCGGCATCGAGCAGAGCCTCCTGTACCTGCTGGCGAGCCGCGCCGGCCAGGTGGTCACGCGCGACGAGATCCTGGACGCCATCTGGGGCACCGACTTCGTGTCCGAGAGCAACGTCGTGGATCGCCACATCCGCGGCCTGCGCGTCAAGCTCCAGGACGATTACCGCCATCCGCGCTTCATCGCCACGGTCCCGGGGCGGGGCTACCGGTTCATCCCGACGTTCTCGAACACGGGCTGGGCCGGCGACGAGGGTGCGGGCGAGGGTCGGCGTCACTAACCCGGTGCCTGCGGCCGGGCGGGTTGACGGGGAGGACCGGGCGAACACCCGCGCCACCGAGCGACGCCGGGACATCGCCCGTCGCCGGCGGGCTCGCGAGCGGCAACACGCGGTGTCCCCGCGGGGCTGACCGCGAGACGCGCGGCCATGCCGGGCAGGTGCGCCCCGGGGAGCGCGCTCGCGCCGCGTGCGACCGCCCGACATGGCGGTAGATCGCGTCCGGGGCTGGATTGGCCGGGCGCCTTCGCGCATCGCCGAGGCGTGCCTCATGACGGACCGTCATGACGTGGTCGTGTCGAGGCGAGAGACTCGCCCGTGCCCCTCTCGAAGCGCATCCGGATGTGGCAGGCGGAGTGAACGAGGAGGTCCACGGACCGAGGCTAGCTAGCTAGGGCCGTCACAGCCTTTCCCCAGTCGCGTTCGCCAGATGGGCGAGTTGCGGCCAGCTGCAGAGGAGAACGGAGATGTCGCAATCTCTACCGACTTCCCGCGGGAGCAACCGGGCGCGGGGAAGTCCACTCTGGATCGGCGCCATGCTCGCCGGCATCGCCCTCATGGTCGCGAGTTGCGGTACGAACTCGGGCAGCGCCGCGCCCGGCGGATCGGCCGGCCAGGCGCCGGCCGCCAGTCAGGCGCCGGCCGTGAGCCCGGCGGGCTCGATCAGCGGTACGCTGACGGTGTGGGCGATGGGCAACGAGGGCGTGAAGCTCAAGGGCCTTGCCGACGCCTTCATGAAGGACAACCCGGACGTCACCGTTAACGTGACGCCAGTCGACTGGGGCCAGGCCGTCGCGAAGCTCCAGACCGCGATCGCCGGCAATCAGACGCCCGACATCAGCCAGATGGGCACCGACATGATGGGCCAGTTCGCGGCCACCGGAACTCTGGAAGCCGTCCCCGCCAACTTCGCGCCGGCTACCTTCTTCGAGAGCGCCTGGAACACGAACGTCGTCAACGGGACGGTGTCCGGCGTGCCCTGGTACGTGGAGACCAGGGTCCTCTACTACCGCACCGACGTCGCCGAGAAGGCCGGCATCACCACGCCACCCGCGACGTGGGACGACCTCACGGCGATGGCCAAGGCGATGCAGTCCAAGGGCGGCGCGGACTGGGGCCTCTCGCTGGGCACGAAGAACTGGCAGGAGTACCTGCCGTTCCTGTGGTCGGCCGGCGGGGACGTCATGGACGCGCAGGGCGCGTTCCAGCTGAACAGCCCGCAGGCCGTAGAGGCCCTGACCTACTACAACTCGTTCTTCACCGAGGGCCTGTCCCCGAAGTCGGTTCAGGAAGGCTTCGACATCACGCCCGCCTTCGTGGCCGGCACGCACCCGATGTTCTTCTCGGGGCCGTGGCACCTGGCCCTCATCAAGGAGGCCGGCGGCGCCGGCTTCGAAGACAAGTGGGCGATCGCACCGATGCCGAAGAAGGTCAGCGCGACCTCGTTCGTCGGTGGCAGCAACCTCGTCGTGTTCAAGGAGAGCAAGAACAAGGACGCCGCCTGGGCGTTCGTCCAATACCTATCCGATCCGGCGACGCAGGTCGCCTGGTACGGCGAGGTCGGCGACCTCCCGGCCGTCCAGTCCGCCTGGGACGACCCGGCGCTCGCGGGCGACAAGAACGTCGCCTTGTTCGGCGAGCAGCTCAAGGACACCAAGGCACAGCCGGCGATCTCGACGTGGAGCGAGTTGGGCACCGCGCTCAACAGCGCGCTCGAGAAGATGACGACCGGCGGCCTGGACCCGCAGGCCACTGCGGACTTGATGCAGCAGGAGGCCGAGAGGATCGGGGCGGGCAGCTGACATGACTGTTCCTGCGCTTGCCCGGCGCAATGTCGCGGGGGCGGCCCCGGCCGCCCCCGGCCGGGGCTGGCGGGACGACCTCACCGGCTGGGCGTTCGCCGCCCCGTTCATGATCCTGTACGTCGTCTTCCTTGCTTTCCCGATCCTCGCCTCGTTCGTCCTGAGCTTCACGAGCTTCGGCCTGAGGGACCTAGCCAACCCGATCGGGGCGGCCTTCGTCGGCGTCGATAACTACCTCGCCCTGCTCAGTGACGAGACGTTCTGGAAGTCGCTGTTCAACACCTTCTACTTCGTCGTCATCGGCGTGCCGGTGACGCTCGCCATCGGCCTGGTGATCGCGACGGCGCTGAACCGCGGGATCTCTCGCTTCCGCACGGCCTTCCGGGTCGGGTACTACCTGCCGGTCATCACCAGCATCGTCGCCATCGCGGTCGTCTGGCGATTCCTCCTGAACCCGGACGTCGGGCTGATCAACATGCTGCTCGGCGGCCTGGGCATCACCGGACCGGCCTGGCTGGCCGACCCGGTCTTCGCGATGCCCTCGATCATCGCCATGGCCGTCTGGCGCAACCTCGGGTTCGCGATGATCGTCTTCCTGGCCGGCCTGCAGGCCATCCCGTCATCCCTGTACGAAGCGGCCGCGATCGACGGGGCCAGCTCCCGGCAGTCCTTCCGGTACATCACCATCCCGATGCTCCGGCCCACGATCCTCTTCATGACGGTGATCACCACGATCGGCTACCTGCAGTTGTTCGAGGAGCCGTTCGTCATGACCGGCGGCGGGCCGCTGGACTCGACACTCTCGGTCACGATGTACATGTACCAGCAGGGTTTCACCTTCTTCCACCAGGGCTACGCCTCGGCGATCGCCTACGTCCTCTTCGTCATCGTCGCCTTCATCGCCTTCCTCCAGTTCAAGTTCCTCCGCTCGGACACGTGAGGGAGGTGGCTCGATGACTGCTGTACCTGCCGGCACTCCGGCCCAGGTCAGCCCCGCTGCGGCGGGCGGCCGGACGCGGTCGCACCTGTGGATCTACGCCCTGCTCATCGGTGGGCTCGTGCTCATGGTCGGGCCGTTCCTGTGGATGGTCCTCGGCTCGCTCAAGCCCCAGGCCGACTTCCTCCGCATCCCGCCGACGTTCCTGCCCTCGACCCCGACGATGGACAACTACGGGAGGCTCTTCGATCAGCTCGACTTCCCGCGCTTCTTCTTCAACTCGTCGGTCGTCGCCCTGGCGGTGACGGTCGGGAACCTCGTCTTCTGCCCGATGCTCGGCTACGCGCTCGCCAAGCTCCGGTGGCGCGGCAAGCGGGCGGTCATGGGCCTCGTCCTGGCCACGCTCATGGTGCCGGCCGGGATCACGCTCATCCCGAACTTCATCCTGTTGAGCTCCCTCGGGTTCGTGAACACCTACCCGGGCCTGATCTTGCCGTTCCTCGCCGGAGCGTTCGGCGTCTTCCTCATGCGCCAGTTCATGTTCGGCGTGCCGGACGAGTTGCTCGAGGCGGCGCGCATCGACGGAGCGAACGAGTTCCACCTCTACTGGGCGATCGTCGTGCCGATCGCCATGCCGGTCCTGGCCACGCTCGCGATTCTCACGTTCCTCGGCAACTGGAACAGCTTCATCTACCCGCTGGTCATGGCCCAGGAGCCGGGCATGTACACGCTGCCGGTCGCCCTCGCGACGTTCGCGACGGGCCAGTACCAGGCAGACCACGGGATGCTGATGGCAGGCTCGGTCATCCTCGTGGTGCCCGTGTTGATCGTCTTCATCATCTTCCAGCGCTTCATCACCGAGGGCATCGCCTCCACCGGCCTCAAGGGCTGATCCGTCATCCGATCGAGGGGCGCCTGGGCGCTCCGCCACATGGAGGTTCGCCATGCTCAGGCACGGCCGCGCGCAGCGGCCCCTCACCCTCCTCGCCGGGCTCGTCGTCGCGGCCCTCCTCCTGCCGCCGTTCGCGACGGCCGCAGAGCCGGCCGGCGCCGGGGTATCGCCTCGCTCGAGCGAGCAGCGGCAGACCCTGCGCCGTTACGCCAGGGACACGTGGGCGTCGCTCGTCGCGATGACAGATCCGAAGAGCGGGCTGCCCGCCGACAGTCTCGCCTCCGACGGCACGACGAGCGTCCAGACGTCCACGACGAACATCGGCGCCTACATGTGGAGCACCGTCGTCGCGGAGGGGCTCCGGATCATCGGCCACAAAGAGGCGGTCACGCGGCTTCGCCTCACCCTCCACTCGCTCGAGAAGATGGAGCGCTACTACCCCGGCGGCCAGTTCTACAACTGGTACGACCACCGGACGGGGGCCAAGCTGACGGTCTGGCCCTCGACCGGCGACGCGATGACCCCGATCCTCTCGTCGGTGGACAACGGCTGGCTCGCGGCTGCCCTGCAGGTCGTCGAGAACAGCGTGCCGGAGGTCGCCGCACGCGCCGGGGCGCTCTTCGACAGCATGCACTTCGGGTTCTACTACCGGCCGGAGGTTAACCGGATCGCCTTCCACGTCGCGCCGGATACCGGCGAGTCACCCTGCTGCTACGACACGATCGTGAGCGAGAGCCGGATCGCGAGCTACATCGGCATCGCCACCGGGGAGATCCCCGCCAGGGAGTACTTCGGTGCCTGGCGGACCTTCCCGGCCTTCCCCGGCAGCTGTGACTGGGACTGGCAGGAGATCAGGCCCGTCGGCTTCGACCGGACCTACCTCGGCGTGACCGTCTTCGAGGGCGCCTACCCGTACGACGGGATGCGCATCGTCCCGGGATGGGGCGGCAGCATGTTCGAGGCACTCATGCCGGCGCTGTTCGTCCCCGAGGAGAAGTGGGGGCCGCAGAGCTGGGCGATCAACCATCCCCTGACGGTTGAGGCCCAGATCCACCACGGGCTCGTGGACGCCGGCTACGGCTACTGGGGCTTCTCCCCGGCCAACATCCCGGAAGGCGGCTACCACGAGTACGGGGTCGATGCCCTCGGCATGAACCCGGACGGCTATCCGTCGAACGAGGACCTGACGTTCGTGGACCCCGGGTTCTCGGGCTGCCGCGACCCGAAGCCCGACCCGGCCCCGTCGGCCTACACGAACGGCGTCGTGACGCCTCACGCGTCCTTCCTCGCCCTCCGCTGGGCGCCCAAGGCGGTCCTCGCGAACCTGGCCAATCTCGAGAATGACTTCGCGATCTACGGCAAGTGGGGCTTCCGGGACTCGGTGAACGTCCAGACGGGCGTCGTCTCGGATTCCTACCTGTCGCTGGACCAGGGAATCGTCATGGCCGCGATCGGGAACGAGCTCGACCACGACGTGCTCCGGCGGGCGTTCGCGACGAAGGGGGTCAAGCGGGCGCTCCAACCCATCATCTCGATGGAGGAGTTCAACGCCGGACCGCGGGACCGCGCCGCGCGGGTCGATAAGCCGTAGGGCGGGCGTGAAGGCCGGAGCGCGGGTGACTGAACCGCCCGCCGAGGAACAGCTCGAGCCGGTCAGCGGCTCGGCGCGCATCGCCTGGTTCGCCGCCGTCGGCACCCAGAACGAGCGCGACGCAGCTGCTGCCGACCTGCGGCTTCCGGCCCCCGCCGACGTGCGCGCGGAACGCGGACGTGGGCACGTCACGATCACGTGGTCGCCGGTCGAGGGGGCGGCCGGCTACCTCGTTCACCGCGCTTCGACCAGGGACGGGCCATTCGAGCCCGTCGACCAGCACGGCGGAGACGTCCTGGCCGTCCCCCACGGACCGTATCTCGACACGACCGCTGCCGGCCCGGACGCTGCCTGGTACGCCGTGGCGAGCCTCGCGAACATCGAGGCGGAGTCGCTGGCCCTCTCGCCGCCGGTCGAGGCGAAGCCGGGCAACGACAACGGCCGGGTCTCCGTCCGGGTGGACGCGGCGGAGGTCCGCGGTCCGCTCGCGCGCCCGTGGCGGCCGATGATCGGCTCGGAGCATCTCGCCCTCCTCCTTCGAGGCGCCGGACCGGGCGGACGCGACGTCGGCAGCGAGCTGGCCGAGGCGCTTCGCATCGCCCGGATCGAGCTCGGCGTGGAGGCGGTCCGGGCGCACGGGATCTTCCTCGACTCGCTCGGCGTATGCCGCCTCGAGGACGGCCAGGTGGTCCACGACTTCACGAAGGTCGATCTCGTGGTGGATCGGGTCCTCGCGGCCGGCCTCCGTCCCATCGTCGAGCTGTCGTTCATGCCGGCCGCCCTCGCGATCGATCCCGGCGAGACCGTGTTCGACTACAGGGGCATCATCTCGCCCCCGCGCGACCACGAGCAGTGGGCGAGCCTCGTTCGCGATCTCGTCCGCCACCTTGCCGAGCGGTACGGCCACGACGCCGTTGGCCAGTGGGCATTCGAGGTCTGGAACGAAGCGAACCTGCGGGCCTTCTGGACGGCAGCCGAGTCGGACTACCTGCGGCTGTACGAGGTCACCGTCCGGGCGGTGAAGGGGGTCGACGAGCGGTTCCGCGTGGGCGGGCCGGCCACCGCGGCGGCCGCCTGGGTCGACGATCTGCTCGACTTCTGCACGTCCCGCGACGTGCCGATCGACTTCGTCTCGAGCCATGCCTACGGGCTGCCACCGCTCGACCTGCGACCGATCACGGCACGGTTCGGGCGGCCGGACCTGCCCCTCTGGTGGACGGAGTGGGGCGTGAGCCCGACCCACTCGGCGCCGATCAACGACAGCGTCTGGGGCGCGCCGCTCGTCGCGCGGGGCATGCGCTCGGCGGCGGGTCGCATCGAGGCGCTGTCGTACTGGGTCGCGTCGGACCAGTTCGTCGAGCTCGGCGATGCAGCGTCCCTGTTCCACGGCGGGTTCGGCCTCCTCACGATCGGCAACCTTCGAAAGCCGCGCTTCTGGGCGATCGCGATGCTCGAGCGGCTCGGCGCCCACGAGGTCGACTGCGCCGTCGACGGGGACGGCGGCGGATCGCTCGTCGAGGCCTGGGCCTCCCGCGCTCCCGACGGGCGGGTCGCGATCGCTGTCTGGAACGGGACGCTCGACCCGTCGAAGGCCAACGGAGATCCGCAGCTTGACCGATCAGTGTCCCTGATGGTCCAGGGCCTGGGCGCCGGGGTGCGCTACGAGCTGCGCCATCATCGTGTGGACCACGATCACTCGAACATTGCCCGCGCCTGGGAGCACCTCGGCTGCCCGGCCTGGCCGGACGAGGCGGGCTGGGCCGAGCTCCACGCTGCCGATCGGCTCGAGCTGCTGGAGCCACCCGCTCCCGGGCCCGTCGAGGACGGCCGTCTCGAGATCGTGTTCGACCTGCCGATGCCCGCGATCTCGCTCATCGAGCTGGTGCCGATCGCGTGACTGCACGCGCGAGGCGCCGCATTCGGGCTGGCCACGGCCCCGTCGGAGTGGAGCTGAAGAACGAGCGCGGGCTCGTGTTCCAGCTGCTGGACAACGGCGCCGTCCACGCCATCCGTCACGGCGAGATCCTGGTCAACCAGGTCCTCGGCAGCCCGGTCGAGGGCGGGCTGGGCAACATCTACCTGCGAACCCACCGCGCCGGGCGGGTCGCGTGGGCGCCGTTGCTCGGACCGGCAGGTGGCCGCCTTCGGACGACTGCCGACGCGGCGTGCTGGGAGGGGACCCACGACGGGCTGCGCTACTCGTGCACGCTCCGCCTGGCCGCGAGACGATCCGACTGGTTCTGGACGATCCGGATCGTCAACAACGCGTCGAGGCCCCGGTCCGTCGATGCCGTCCTCGCCCAGGATCTCGGCCTCGCCCAGGAGGCCGCCGTTCGAAGCAGCGAGCTGTACACGAGCCAGTACATCGACCACACGATCCTCGAGGACGCCCACTTCGGGTACCTCGTCTGCTCCCGCCAGAACCTGTCCCAGGGCGGCACCCATCCCTGGCTGATGCACGGCTGCCTCGGCGGCTCTGTCGGGTTCCTCACCGACGGCTTCCAGCTCTACGGCCTCGACTACAAAGCGACGAACATGCCCGCGGCGCTTGCCCGCCGGATGCTCCCGAACCGGCGGTACCAGTACGAGCTCGCGTTGCCGACGCTGCAGAGCCGGAGGATTCGCGTCCGCCCCGGCGAGGCCGCGGAGATCACGTTCTTCGGCGCCTACCTGGCCGACCACGCCGGCGCGTCGGGTCCGGGGGACGCCAGGGAAGCCCGAGCCGCGGCTCGGACGTTCCGGCGGCTCCCGCCGGAGGCCACGGCAACGGCGCCCATCCCCTGCGCCGCCGGCGTCTTCGACGCGCCCACCCTGTTCGCCAGCCGGGACCTCTCCGGGGCCGAGCTGGAGCGCCATTTCGGCTCGGAGTGGCGGCACGTCGAGGAGCGCGACGGGCGGCTCCTGTCCTTCTTCCACGGGCGCCAGGCCCACGTCGTCCTGCGGGCGAAGGAGCTCCTCGTGGAGCGCCCCACCGGCCACATCCTTCGTTCCGGGCGGGACATGCTCCCGAACGACGACATCCTGTCCACCACCGCCTGGATGTTCGGCGTCTTCGCCTCTCAGCTTGCGGTCGGCAACACGTCGTTCAACAAGATCCTCAGCGTGTGCCGCAACCCGCTGAACGTCCTCAAGGCGAGCGGTCAGCGGATCTTCGCCAGGACCGACCGAGGCCTCGAACTCCTGGGCGTCCCCTCGGCCTTCGAGATGGACGCGAGCAGCGCGCGCTGGGTCTACCAGGACGGCGAGCACACGATCGTCGTCCGCGCCTGGACGGCCCTGGACGATCCGGCGTTCTTCCTCGAGGTCGGCGTGGAGGCGGGCGGCCCGCTCGCGCTGCTGATCACCCACGACGTCGTCCTCGGCACCAACGAATACGAGTCCACCGCGCGCGTGTCGATCGATGAGGTCAGCCGGCGCGTGGAGCTGACCCCCGCCGCCGGCGGGCCGATGTCCCGGGAGTACCCGGAGGCGACGTTCTTCCTCGTGTCACGCGATGCGGACGAGATCGACACCATCGGCGGCGACGGCCTGCTCTACGCCGACGGAGCCGGCCGGGGCCAGGCGCAGGTCGTCGTCAGGACGAAGCCGGTGACGAGGTTCTCCCTGGCCCTCACCGGCAGCGTGGTCAGCGCGCAGCGGGCGAGGCAGCTGGCCGACCGGTACGGCCGCGAGGAGTACCCGCAGGCGATGGCGCAGCGCGACGCGGCGGACTTCTGGGCGGGCGTCGCCCGAGGTGCCGCGCTCGGCGGGGTGAGCGGACTGCGGGCCAAGGACGTGGCCCGGCTGAACGACCTCCTGCCCTGGTACCTGCAGAACGCGATGGTCCACTACCTCGCGCCGCACGGGCTGGAGCAGTACAGCGGGGCGGCGTGGGGACTCCGCGACGCCTGCCAGGGTCCCGTCGAGCTCCTTCTCGCTACCCGCCACCACGCGGAGCTCCGGGAGGTCCTCAAGATCGTCTACGCGCACCAGTACCGGCAGACCGGCGACTGGCCCCAGTGGTTCATGTTCGACCGGTACCGCGCGGTCCAGTCGCCCGAGAGCCATGGCGACATCGTCCACTGGCCGCTGAAAGCGCTGTGCGACTACGTCGAGGCCACGGGCGACGTTGCGGTCCTGGCCGAGGAGGTCGCCTACACGGACGAGCGGACGATGACCGCGACCGCGGACACCGAGAGCCTCCTCGCCCACGTGGAGCGGCAGCTCGCCCGAATCGAGGCGAGCTGCATCCCGGGTACGGCACTGGTCGCCTACGGCCACGGCGACTGGGAGGACACCCTGCAGCCGGCGGATCCGGCGATGGCTCAGCGCCTGGTGAGCTCGTGGACGGTAGAGCTCGCGTTCCAGACCCTGAGCCGTTTCCGGCAGGTCTGCGAGCGCGCCGGGGAGGACGCGCTCGCCGGGCGTCTCGCCGGCTGGTGCGAGCGCATTCGTGCCGACTTCGACCGCCATCTCGTGAAGGAAGGCGTCGTCGCAGGGCTGGCGCACTTCGCCGCCGAGGGCATCGAGTACTTCCTCCACCCGCGCGATCGGAAGACCGGCGTCTCGTACCGGCTGCTCCCGATGACCAGGGGCATGATCAGTGGCCTCCTCACGCCGGACCAGGCTCGGCGGCACCTGGCAGTCATCGGGCGTCACCTCTCGTTTCCCGACGGCGTGCGGCTGATGAACCGTCCGATGGAGTACCGGGGCGGAACGGAGCGCTACTTCAAGCGGGCCGAGACGGCAGCGTCCTTCGGGCGAGAGGTCGGGCTGCAGTACGTTCACGCGCACATCCGGTACGTGGAGGCGATGGCGAGGGTCGGCCGGCCCGAGGAGGCTGTCGCGGGCCTTCTCGTCGTGTGTCCGGTCGCCCTGGAACGGAGCGTGCCGTCGGCCCTGCCCAGGCAGGCGAACTGCTACTTCAGCTCGTCCGACGCGGCGTTCGCGGACCGCTACGAAGCGAGCCGGCAGTTCGGCCGCATCCGGACGGGCGCGGTGGGCGTGAAGGGCGGCTGGCGGATCTACTCGAGCGGCCCCGGGATCTACGTGAACCAACTGATCTCGAACGTCCTCGGGCTGCGCGAGCACTTCGACGACGTGCTGCTGGACCCGGTGCTGCCGACCGCCCTCGATGGGCTGACGTTCGATTTCGAGTACGAGTCCAGGCGGGTCCGCTACCTCTACCACGTGGCGGGGAAGGGATTCTCGCCGGACGAGGTTCGGGTCAACGGGCATCCGATGCCGGGCGGCCGGCACTCGGAGAACCCCTATCGAAGGGGCGGCATGCTGATCTCCAGGGACCGCTTCACGGACGAGCTGACCGGGGGCGAGAACCTCGTCGAGATCTACATCTGATATTGAGAGGTCGGTCAAGGACTGACGTTCGGTTGGCGGGCCCGTCGCGGAGCCGCGCGCGCAGGGGCCCGGCATGACGCCCGGCGAGCCTGACCGCGGCTCGTTCAATGCGCGGTACGTCGCCGCGGTCCGATCCCGCCATCAGGTCGTGGTGGCCGGGCAGATGACGGACCGTCATGACGCACAGGGTTGCTTGGCACACAGTGCTGTCACGCCTGCGAAGTCATCGCGCGCGGCGTAACTAGATCAGATAGCACGCATCGGGGTCAGCCGACGAACGGCGGCGGCGGCCTGTGACCCGTGAGCCCGCTCCAGGCGGAGTTCGCCGCTGACGGCTGCCGCAGCGGACAAGGAGACGTCATGCCCATCGACCACGTCGACCGTACGGTCGACACCCAAGGGTCCCCGGCGGCCCCGGTCCAGGCGACGCAGCCAGCGGCCCCGGTCCAGGAGTCGGCCCGGACGGACAGCCGGCAGATCACGCGGCCAGGCCCCGGCGGCTCGGAACTGACCCGCCGGATCATCGTCTTGGTGTTCGGGCTCATCCAGATCGTCATCGGGCTGCGGATCGTCCTGCTCCTCCTCGATGCCCGCACGGGCAACGCGCTCGTCAGGGGCATCCTGGATGTCAGCCAGGTCTTCATCGCGCCGTTCAACGGCATCCTGAACCAGGACTACCTCGCGAAGGGCGGTTCGGTGCTCGATCTCGCCGCCATCCTGGCATTCATCGGCTGGACGGTCCTCGAGCTGATCGTGATCTGGGCCGTCGGGATCTTCCGGCGCGAGCCGGCCTGACCCCAGCACCTGACCGCGTGGTCGCGGTCCCTCGGCGGACGGGGCCTCGTCCGCGGACCGCGTCGGCCCAGGGTGGGCCGCGCGTCACGGAAGGAACGCCTGCAATGGGCTTCATCTCCTGGATCGTCGTCGGCGCCATCGCCGGCTTCCTGGCCAGCAAGGTCATGCGCGCACGTGAGGGCCTGCTGATGATGGTCGTTCTCGGCATCGTCGGCGGCCTCGTGGGCGGGTACGTCGCCGCGACCGTGCTCAAGATGGGCACCGTCGATGGGATCAACATCGAGAGCATCGTGATCGCCACGCTCGGCGCGATCGCGGTCGTCTTCGTGGTGCATCTCGCGACCGGTTCGCGTGGTCTTCTCCGCCGCTGAGGGAGAGCTGTCCCGATACCGCGTGGGGTGCCAATAGCCGAGTCGTCACGCGGCGATTTCGTACTCGTGGATCAGCCCCGCCCAGCAGGTGGCTCCGGCGGGCGGGTGCCGGCCGGTTACTGATTGCGCGAGGCACCCCAGCGGCCGAACTCCGACTCCCCCGCCCTCCTCGACCGCGGGAATGGCGCAGCCGGTCCCAGATCCGCTGCCGGCGCCTTGGAGAGTCCGCCCATCCCCGGTCGCCGGCCCAGCGGTACTGCCCTGATTGTGCCTGCACGCTCAATCGCGAACGGAGTCGCGTCTGCGTCCAGCGCGCGCGGGCACGGAAGGCCGGGTAGCGGCAACTGCGGGCCGAGTGGGCACGCAGCAGTCCATGGATGACGGACCGTCATGACGCAATCGCCCTCAGGCCGCACATTGAGGTCCGCTCGAGTCGCCGCCCCAAGGCGGCGTGCTGCGCCCGGTCTGAATAGGCGTGGTTTCCCGAGCTTCGATCAAGAGGCGGCACCCAACCATGAGTTTCGAAACCATCGTCATCGTCGTCGTCATCGTCCTGATCGTGCTCTTCATTCTGGGCTACTTCGGGCGCGGTCGTCTCCGCGGGTAGGAGCGCCTCGGGGGTGCGGCCCTGACGCATCCGCTTCTGGCGTCCGATCCAGGAGCTTTCTCAACGTGGGTCCTCGGAAGTCCGAGCGCCTCGCCGCCGTGGGATCGCCATCGTCTCGGGCCCAGGGCGGATCACCTCTTGCTCGTCGCGGCCCTGACCTCGATCAGCGCCCACCCCACCCCCGACCCCCAAGGCCGCCCCGAAGTCGAGCACGCATCCGGCCGCCACGCTCCCGAGGACCGACATCGTCGCCTCGACGCTGGGCGCGATCAGGGACAGTTCCCAGGGCCAGCGTTACAACTCCGCGCTGTGCCGATTGGCACTTGACGCTCCGCGCAGGCCGGCGCTACTATACAGTCGCTCGAAGGGGCTTCGAACATCTAGTGATTCGGCCGGTGTTTACATTGGCTGAAGCAACTAGTGATCGCGGTTCCTTCGGGCGTTCTCTTTGGTGCCCACCGCGGGTCTGCTTGTCGTCCGCTCGCCGTCCCGGCGCGAGGTGGAGAAGGTCTACCCTGGGATCGTCGTCACGATGAGGCCGATCGCGGCCAGGCACATCACGCCGGTCGTGATCCATCCGACCATGTTCAGCGGCCGCCCGATCGTCCGCTCCCCCAGTGCAGCGGGATCCGGCCACGAACAACGTGGCGCACCAAAGAGCATCCAGGGCTGCGTCCGTCCTGGACTCAGGGGTTGCCGCTGAACGTGTCGCAATGGTCCGGCGACCCCGTCTGGTAGCCGACCGTGAACCATTTCTGGCGCTGGGCGGACGAGCCATGCGTCCAAGTCTCTGGGTTGACCTGGCCCTGCATCTCCTGCTGGATCCGGTCGTCGCCAACGGCGGCCGCCGCATCAAGGGCATCGGCGATCTCCGCGTCCGTGAGCTTCACGAGGTAGCCCGTCGCGGCCGCGTGGCTCGCCCAGACGCCGGCGTAGCAGTCGGCCTGGAGCTCGGTCCGGACCGACTGCCCGGCCTGCCCTTCCTGGCTGGTCCCGCCTGACAGCGTTCCGCCAAGATCCTGGACGTGGTGCCCGTACTCGTGGGCGAGGATGTAGGCCTGCGCGAACGGGCCTCCCTGGGCGCCGAACGTCGAGCGCAGCTCGTCGAAGAACCCAAGATCGATGTAGACGTAGGTGTCGCTCGGGCAGTAGAACGGACCGCTGGCCGACGACGCGACGCCGCAGCCGGTGCTGATCTGCTCGGTGAAGAAGCGGGTCCTGGCCCCGACGTAGCGCTGATCCCTGGCGGCGAACTCGTCAGTCCAGTAGGCCTGGATGCTGTTGACGTAGCCGACGATCCGGCAGTCCTCTCCGGCGTTGGCGTCGGCCCCGGTCTTGCACTCGTTGGCCAGGGCGCTGCTGGCGGGCCCGGGCTCGCCAGCGCCGCCACCGATCGTCTGGTCGACCAGGCTGCCCAGTGTCCCGCCGGTCGTCGGGCTGCCACCCAGGAGGACCCACACGAGGGTCACGATGATCGCGATCCCACCGCCGCCGGCGGCCAGGCCGCGCCCCCCGACCCGCGACCCGCGGACGTCCTCGACCTGCGATGGATCGAGCTTCGCGCCCGGGTTGAACGACATCTCGCGAGCCTCCCGCGGGCGCCACACGATGCCTCGATCCAACGATCAATCGGCGCGATCGAGGCGCGGACCGGAATCGGGTGATCTCAGGGTGAGCGAGGACGCACTCAACCCTGGGACTCACACCTTGATGACGCCGACCAGGAAGAGGATCACCACGACGATGACGATCACGCCGATGATCCCAATGCCACCGCTTCTTGCGTTCATCACGATCTCCTATTCGGGACTGGCAAGGCCGTTGAGCCGTCGCGTCGGGGCGCGGATCGCGCTGGTGCGCGTGCTGCCTCCCCGCGAGGATGCCTTGGCGAATGCCAGTATCTCGGCCCACCGTCGGTCCGTCATGACGGTCCGTCATGACGCCCGGCATCGCGACCCGAGGACGTCGCGGCTTGATCGCGGCCCTTGACGTCGAAGCCTTCTTCATGGAGGTGGATCGTGCCGCTTCCGTCACAAAGAGATCACGCTGAGGCGCCGCGAGGTCCCGTCCCCAAACAACCACTCGCAGCCCTCCGATGACGGACCGTCATGACACAGCAGCCTCGAGACGAAACACTGGCGCCGGTTGATCGCTCACCAGGTCGATATCGAGGTCACGACCGACGATGCCATCCATGCTCGCGGTCTCGGCGACGTCACCGCTGCTGGCACTTCTCGTCCCCATCGTCGCGGTGGCCGGCGCGGCGCTCGGACTCACGGCGGCAGCCCACCTCGTGTGAGGATGGGACACATCAGGTGAGCGCACCGTCAGTCGAAGCACGCCGGGTGCTCGTGCTCCACGATCGCCCTCTCGCCGTAGGCCTCATCACGCTGACGCTCACTCTCGGCCCCTTTGTCGTCCGGGCTGCGAGCAACCTCGCCGAGGCGAAGGCGATCGTGGCCCAGTGGTCGCCCAACATGTCCGTGGTCGACATGGACCACGACGACAGCAGGGCGCTGCTCAAGTTGCTGGGAGCCTCGAACAGCCTCAAGCGGAGCGGGACGCCGGTCCTCGGGCTCACCCGATGGAGTAGCCTCAAGACGAAGTTGCGGGCCTTCGATCTCGGCGTCGACGACATCCTGACGATGCCCTTCTCGCCCGAGGAGCTTCTCGCCCGCGCCATCGTCATCAGCCAGGCGCGACCCGTTGCACCTCGTGCGCTGCGAGCACGTCGTGACCGAGGACCATCAGCTCATGCCGCACCGGACACGGCAGCTTCGCCAGCGACCTGACTGCCTTCGCATGGGCGTTGGCCTGGGCCGCGATAGACCCGGCCGCCTCGTCGCGGTCGGCCGGCCGGCGAAGCCTGGGCTGGCCGCGCGCCTGAGGCAGGCTTGGGGTGGCGGGCGCGAGTGAGCAACGCATCCCCCGAGCTGGTCCGCCCTCCAGATGACCTGCGATTCTCCAGCGACCGACAGCCGGGTCTCCGGCGCGTCCGTGCAGGGCGAGGGTTTCGGTACCTCGCGCCCGACGGTGAGCCCATCCACGATCCCGAGGTGCTCGCCCGGATCCGAGCGCTCGCCATCCCGCCCGCCTGGATTGACGTCTGGGTGTGCCGCGACGCATCCGGTCACCTGCAGGCCGTGGGGCGCGACGCTCGAGGACGCAAGCAGTACCGCTACCACGAGCGATTCCGGGCGGCCCGCGACAGCTCGAAGTTCGCCCGGCTGTCGACGTTCGGCCGGTCGCTGCCGGCGATCCGGCGCCGTGTCGCGCGCGACCTGGGCCGGCCCGGCCTGACGAAGGACAAGGTCGTCGCCACGGTCGTTCGACTCCTCGACACCACCTATCTCCGGGTCGGGAACGAGGAGTACGCTCGGACCAATCGCTCGTTCGGGTTGACGACACTTCGCAACCGGCACGTCGTGGTGAGCGGTACGAGCCTCCAGTTCCGCTTTCGGGGCAAGGGAGGTCGACTGCACGAGGTGGGGATCCGTGACCGGCGTCTCGCGAGCATCGTCGCCAGGTGCCAGGACCTGCCCGGCCAGGAGCTGTTCGAGTATGTCGACGAGCTTGGCGAGCCACATCCGATCGACTCGGCCGACGTGAACGCGTACCTGCGCGCCACGGCTGGAGCAGACATCAGCGCGAAGGACTACCGGACGTGGGCGGGGACGCTGCTCGCGTTTCGAGCGCTCCGGTCGCCTGTCGAGTCATCGGAGCCCGCCATCCGCCGATCGATGAAGCGCTCGACCAAGCTCGTCGCCGAGGCGCTCGGCAACACGCCGGCAGTCAGCCGCGAGAGCTACATCGCACCGAGGGTCATGGATGCATTCGTCGCGGGGGCACTCTCCCGCCGACGAGCGACGAAGGGCGGACATGGGCTCGGGGTCGCAGCCGACAGGCGCGAGGAGCTCGAGCTCATCCATCTCCTCGAGACGGCGCCGGTCCCAGCGCGGTCATCCCGGGCATCGTCGGGCCGGCAGGGATCAGCTGCTGGGTGAACCGGCATCGGCTCAGCCCGGTGCCATCAGTACCGCGGACGGCGCCGACGACGAAGCGGTCCCAGGGTCAGCCAGTCGATCCCTGTCCCGATCACCCACTTCACCGCTCGAATGACGAGGTACAAGACCGCGAGCGGCCAGGCGATGATCGCCAGGAGCAAGGTAATGATGCAGCCGTGGTCGTCGCCCTTCTTGATGACGATGACCTGAGGCGGTTCTGACGGCATGCTATCTCCGACTTGGGTCCGTGTTGACGGCTTCACGCCGGCCGCTCGGGCGTCGTGGCCGGGTCGTCCCGAGGACCTTCCGGCTCACGGCCCGCGGTGCGGACGTCATCGCCCAGGTTCCCGAGGTCCTTGCGCGCCTCATCTCCGGCGTTCCCGACCTGGTCCTTGAAGTCCGTGCCGTCTCGCGAACCCGAGCGTGCCGTCAGCCCACCAATACATGCCGGTCGCGAATCTTCGCGCACGCTACTTCTGCGCCTTCCTGTGGGCAGCCGCCTCGCGTTCCAGGACGGCCAGGCGCGTGTAGTAGTCCGGGTACTCCGTCAGGTGGGCGAGCGCGATCTTGCCGGTGACGATCGGATCGTCGCGGCTGACGTCGGTCTCCGGGTCGCGGGACCCGTGTTCGAGCTCGACGCCGAGCCCCATCCGGAACTGGTCGAGGTCGCACCCGAGGGCCTCGAAATCGATCTTGAGCTCCTCCGCGATGACGCGCGCCTCATCGGTCGTGAAATCCTTCTTGGCGGCCAGATCGACAGTGCCCACTACATTCTCCTTCGGCTGCGTGGGACCGGCGGTGGCGCATCGACGTGCGGGTCGCATTCAAACGCGACCTCCCGGGTCCCCGAGGGACGGACCATGATGCCAGTGTGTTGGCCCGACACCGCCGCGTCATGACGGTTCGTCATCGCCTCGGAGCCACCGCACGCGCCGCCTTCGGGGCTTGCCTGCGATCAGCGGGTTGGCGCGGCGTGGGGTGTCGCCGACGCTCGTGGTGCGCGGGTGATCGGGTTGATCTCAAGATCGCGGTGACCATGCCGAGGTGTCCGGGGCCGTCACCTGTCAGGGCCTCACCGTTTCAGATCAGGATTCGTTCACAGCCTCGTCCGTCATCCGAGCGGGCCCACCATCAGTTACGGGCGACCACCGAGGCCGGATGAAGTCCGATCATTCAGAGCCCCCACCGATGTCAGTACGGTTCAACGTTGCGGTTCGCTCTGGCGGCGTGACATTCCGGACAGCGGGCCGGACCTGTGGTCCCGCGGGGCTGCCCCGGGGCGGGCGGCGGACGACCTTCCGGGCGCTCCAGATGGCGGCCTGACCGATCGCCCAGTAGCGAATGGGCGTGAACAGGAGACCGGCCTTAACCAGTTCGCGCACGGAGGGATCTTGGCTCGCTCGTCGCACCAGGTCGATGGATGTCGCAGGGTGGGCCAGATACCGGGCGAGACCACGCGGATCGCGCACCCCTCTGCGCACGAGGTCTCGAGCGGTCTCGGATCGCGCGGTCGATGAGAGGACCCCGCCCACAGCCGGCAACGCGGCGAGGGCTGCCAGTCGGTTGAGGCGGGGCAATCTCGGCATCAGATGGGGATCCTCATGAAACTGGTTCTACCCTGCTTCTGCCTGGCCATCGGTCGAATGCCTCGCGAGACGACGCACGTATCGCATCCCCGGATCGGGGCGTGGACGCGAGTGTGCCGGCCCACCCGTGCCGCGTCATGACGTTCGGTCATGTCACGGGCTGCGGCCAGGGCGAGCGCTGGATCCCAACGACGACGACGTCGAGAGGACGACGATTCGCCGATCGGTCGCGCGCGGATTGGCCCGCGGTGGATGCGCCGCCCCAGCCCACGTTGGAGAAGGAACTGCCGCGCCGTCGCCGACGCGGTCGAGAGCGCCGGTGCGCTCGATTCAGCAGCCAGCGGTCTGGGGCAGTTGCCACAAGGCGGCCGAGCAGCCGATCGAAGGCGACCTCCTCGCGCAGACGGACCAGCGACCGCCCCGTGGCCCCGCTGATCGCGACCAGGCGCCGCTCGGGGCCCGGCGGAAGGCCGGCGCCGACGTATACCTCATGCCGGCTCCCCGGCGACCGCGGCCTCGATCAGGTCCCGGACCCGACGATCGTGCGGGCCGGCGCGGTGAGCTGGACGCCGCGACGGGAAACGACATCCGCATCGCGGAGCGGGCGCGTCGTCGTGTGGATCGTGACCCCGGCCTGGGCTACAAGCCTTTGGAAGTCAACGACAGGATGTGGCTCCGGCGGGCGGGTGCCGGCCGGTTACTGATTGCGCGAGGCGAGACCACGAGCGAGCTGACGCTCGTTCGCCCTCGCCGTTCCCGCTCGTGGCTGAAGCTCGCGCCGCTTGCGTGCCAGAGCTGCAGGCTGGTTGTCCAGCGGCGCTCGCCGTCTCAGCGTCTATGCCGAGACTGCGCCGAGGCCCTCGGCCGCGCTCGTAGCCGGGAGAGCATGAGACGACGCCGGGACAGCCAAGCCTGCGAGGCCGCGATGCCACCCGCTCAAGATCATGTCCGTCGGTCAGCGCGCGGCATTCCCCACCGACCAGCGCGGGTTCATCAGTGCCGACCCACCTGGTTCGGACGGACGTCGAACCCGAGGCTCGCGTATGCGGGGAGACGCCGGGCGTGCATCCGGGCGAGAACGGGCACGCGGGCGTCGACGTAGTCGTGAACCTCGACGCGCGTCTTGCCGTCGACCGGGCGGAGGATGCGGCCGACGTACTGGACGAGCCGACCCTTGAAGGCGATCGGGAACGCCAGGAAGAGCGTGTCGAGCGGCGGGCAGTCGAAGCCCTCACCGAGGAAGCTGCCGGTCGCGACAAGGATCACGCCTCCCCCGGGCTGCACCGTCGCCAGCTCGTCCATGACATGACTTCGGACCTTCTTGCCCATTCCGCCCTGCAGCACGAGCGGCTCCATACCAAGCGCCTGCAGGCCCTCCACGAGCCGCGCGACGTGCCCGGTCCATTGCGAGAGGGCGAGGCAGTTGCGCCCAGCGCGCACCTCGGCGGCGATGTCGGTGCAGATCTGGCGTGTGCGCTCGTCGTCCTCGACGACGCCCCGGAACACCGACTGGATGGCCGATCCGGCCGCCTGAACGTCGTCGTCCAGCGGCACGAGTCCGGCGTGGGCGGTCGGGTGCACCATGAGGGCTCGCTCGAAGTCCTCCGACTCCAGCGCGGATGGCCCCATGCGATGCCGAATGGGGCCGCAGTACATCGTGATGAGCCCTTCGAGGCCGTCGCGCCGGTAGGGAGTCGCCGTCAGGCCGAGCCACGCGGGTGCCGCGAGCTGGCGGACCACCCGCTCGAATGTCGTCGCCGGCACATGGTGGCACTCGTCGACGACGACGAACCCGTACCCCGCGGTCATCTCGGCGAGATCCTCACGCCGGGCCAGCGACTGGACCATGGCGATGTCGATGACTCCGCCCGGCCGACGGCGTCCCGCACCGATGACGCCGACGTGCTTGCGATCGATTCCCAGGTGGGCCGAAAGGCGGTCCCGCCACTGCTCCACAAGCGGTTGGCGATCGACGATCACGAGTGTCGGCACGGCGCGCCTCGCGATCACGCCGCAGGCGAGCACGGTCTTCCCGGCGCCGGGCGGCGCCACGAGGACGCCGAGCTCGTGACGGCAGAGCGCTTCGAGCGCCGCACGCTGGCCGGAGAGCAGGGTCGCCTGCAGGCGGACATCGATGGGCGACAGGGGAGAACGCTCGTCCCGGACCACGAGCCGGCTTCCCGCCTCCGCGATGACAGCGTCGGCGGCCTCGCGCAGTCCTCGCGGCAGGAGCAGGCGATCGATGGTCTCGCCGTAGCAGCGGATGAAGCGCGGCGTCTTCCAGGTCGAGAGACGCAGCCGCTCCTTCTCGTAGTAGGCAGGGTTATGGAGCGAGGCCAGGTGCTTCAGCGCCGCCAGCAGCGCAGGCGGCATTCCGATCCGGTCGATCGAGAGCATCGGGCCGGCTTCGGCCTCGATGGTCGCGGGCGGGTTGGGCGCGGTTCGGCCGCGTGGTGCCCGGTACGTCCGCTCGTCGGGGCCAGCCGGAACGAGGCGGACGGACTCGGCGAAGGAGGTGATCGCCTCGGGTGAGCTTCGGCCCAGCGAGGCGAGGAACGCCCACTGGTCCTCGTAGGGGCCGAGGGTGGCCGGGTCGAGGAAGACCGTCGTGCCGCGCTTTCGGCAAGCACCCTGCAGCGGCAGCGCGATCAAGTTGCCGAACGATCCGTTGGGCATGAAGTCCTGGGCCGGGAAGATCCGATCGTAGCTGGCAAGGTCGAGCTCGGCCCTGACCGTCATCGCCTCCCGGAGAAGGTACGCGCCGATTCGCCGGGCGGCAGATGCCTGAACAGGAGCGCCGAAGAACATCCAGGCGTGCGCACCATCGCCCGATCGCGAGCGCTCCAGGGCAACCGGAATTCCCGTGGCGCGCGCGGCATCGACGTACGCGACGGCATCGAGGGGCCAGGTCGGGCCGTCGAAATCGCACGCGAGCAGCCGGCAGGTGTCGCCGCGGAGGAGCGGGTACAGGCCGACGTGCACCTGGCCGGTCAGGTGCGCCTCGAGGACTCCGTCGCCGAGCGGCAGATGCTCGCGGTCGGGATTCCGGGCGTTAGCCCACCCGCCGACGACGGCCGGGCTCCAGCCGGTCTTCCCGGTGCGTCGGTTCTCCCACCTGACGGCATAGACGTCCTCGCGTCCGGCGAACAGCGACCGGAAGAGCGTGATCTTCGCTTCGGATGACGAACGTGCATCGATGAGCTGTTGCGACGCGACTGGCGGCGTGTCGTGAAAGAGCCGAGGTTCCCAGGCGACGGCAGGTGCCCCCGTGGGACGCAATTCCGACCCAGACCGCAGCATGTCGGTCGACTCCATGCCGAGCAGCCCCCGGAGCCTCTCGTTCTCGGCACGCAGGCACTCGAGGTCGCGCCGGAGCTCGGTGAGGTTGCGTGCGTCGTCGTCCACGCGCGCATCTTCGTCTGCCCAGCGCTCGCCTGCGTGACCTCGTTGGTTCACGGCGTGATGCACGAGCACCACAGGGCGAGTCGACACGCGCTCCCGAAAACGCGGCCCCGCTACTCAAGGAAGGGGAGGAAGAACTCCTCGAACCACGCCAGTGCTTCGGCCGCGTCGTAGGCGACGTCGGTCCACAGGAGCGGGCGGACCTCCTCGAACACGCCAGCCGCGGCCTTCGCATCGAGGTTCGCGCGCATCTGCGTCGCCGAGGGCATGTTGCTCCCCTCCCGGTCCATGTACCGCCGGAAGTAGGCGGCCACCCGGTCAAGGTCGAGCTCGCGATGCGTGTTCGCCCACCACAGGTCGAACAGGTCGCGTCCCTTCTTGCGCTGGTACAGCGCGCGGACCTTGGTGCCCAGGAGCTCTTCGAGGCTGTACGTCGGGATCGCGCAGGTTCGGGTGAGGACCTCGTGCTCGATGCGGTACTCGACCGGCTCGACCGTGCCGAAGTGTTCGGTGCTGTTGATCTCGACCTTGAGCTTGCGCTTTGCTGGCGATGAGCTCCCCGTGCCGGCCTCGAAGTGGAAGTTCATCTTCGGCTGGCGCCCGATGTCCGGGCGCGTCCTGCCGATCCAGCCAAGCCGCTCGCGCAGCCGGTCGAATGTCGGTCCGATACCCTCCGGGATCCGCTGCACGAGGTCGATGTCTTCCGAGTACCGGGCTGGCGGCGCGAGATAGAGACGGTGAAGCGCCGTCCCGCCCCGGAACGCGAGCCGCTCCGCGAGCCACGGATCCTCGAAGATGTCGAACACGGCCCGCGTGATGATCAGGTCCTGCTCAACGTCGTTCTCATCGGCCCAGGGCGCGACCGAGCGCCACGCCAGCACATCGCTGCGAGGGATCATCAGTCGGGTTCGACCTCGACGTTCTCGATCACGCGCCAGCGGGAGTCCCGCGTGCCGGTCCGCTCCGCCGCGGGGTCGAGGGGAACGAACGTCGTGGACCTCGCTTCGAGGCAAGCGGTGAGCGGCGCCGTGACGTCGGGTGATGTGCCGAGGCGCTCGAGCAGAAACCCGAGACGCTGCGCGCCCGATGTGGCCGACGGCATCGCGACCACGGCGCCCATGTCGTTGGGCGTGATCTCGTCGCGCAAGTCGGCGAGCACCGAGACGACATTCCCCCACCCGCCGGCGCGGCGGGGGTACGCCACGAGGTCGAGTGCTGTCATCGCGGGTGTGGATATGGGGATCCGCCCCGTGGTGGCGACCGTCTCCCGGACCGGGGCACGTGCCGCGTCGCGGCGTGTGATGAACGCAATCCGCATCCGGCCGGCCTCGATCGTGGCGCGGGGCCGGTCCACGACGACCTGGACTTCCTGCGCCGCCTGACCGGACGCGCCGTGCTCGGCTGCGGCCGTCAGGAGCCCGACGTAGTAGGCCCGCCGCTCGCGCCGGAGCATGGGATCGAGGAAGCTGCGCCAGGGCGGGACTCCTTCGGCGCGGTACTCGACGGGCACGATGACCCACAGCCCGCGGGCGGGCGAGAACAGCGCCCCGTCGCTCGCTGCCCGGTGGATCGAGAGCTTGGCCGCGGCCGGCGTCGTGCCCGCAACCTTCGCGGCATCATCCAGCGTGAACACGAACCGACCGCGGAAAGCGAGCGCGTCGACCCAGTCCGGCGTGAAACTCATGCTCCTATCGTATCGCCACGAGATACGATAGGCAAGCTAGTTTCACCCGACTTCAGTCTTGTGTGCACGTCAGCATCGCCCGCTCCTTGGCCTCCCGGGCGGCGGCGAGCAGCTGATCCGGATCAGCTCCGCTGCGGGCCGACTCGAGCAGCGCCCGGCGAGCGGTGCTGACCCACAGCCCGTCACGCAGGATCCGGTCGGTCCCGGCGTGGTGGCGCGAGCGATGGAGCCGGATGCCAGGTCGGGAGCGGAGGCGCGACGCCTCTGGGATGGTGAAGTGGATGACGGCGGGGATGAGGTCGGACAGCCCGAGGAGACTCAGCGCCGTGTCGTGGCTGAACGTCCCAAACGGCGCCCGCGCCTGGAGTGCGTAGAGGTCGTCGTTCGGGTCGATCGGCCAGTGCGGGAGGCGATATAGTCCGTACCCTGCCCGCTCGGCCGATCCGTGCGTGGCACGCCACGTCAGCGCCCGGCGACTGATGCCTTGTTCGGCGGCCTGGGCACTCGTGAAGTAGCCACGTTGAGCGACAGCAGTGGCGAGAAGGTCTTCCCATGACATGCGCACATGTTACGTAATCCGTAACATTCGGGCAAGATTGTGGCTCCGGCGGTAGGATTCGAACCTACGACCAAGCGATTAACAGTCGCCCGCTCTACCACTGAGCTACGCCGGAGCGAGGGCGCCCTCCGCCACGGGGCGGAGCGCGTCGCGCGGCCGGGGCCGCGTCGGGCCGAAGAATAGCATGCGTTCCGGACGCGGCGCCGCCCGGGGCCGACCAGGTGCCCCGGAACCTCGTCAACGGACGATGCGATACTCGGCCGATGAGCCTGATCTCCGCGGCCGACCTGGCTGCCCACCTGCACGACCCCGACCTTCGGGTCGCCGACGTGCGCTGGTCGCTTGCGGCGCCGGCGGCCGGGCGGGCCGCCTACTCCGAGGCCCACCTCCCGGGTGCCGTCTTCGTCGATCTCGAGACCGTCCTGACGACACCCATCGGGCCGGGACGGCATCCCCTCCCCGATCCCGGCCGATTCGCGGCCGCGCTCGGCGCGCTCGGCATCGGCCGCGACCACCTGGTCGTCGCCTACGACGACGCCGGGGGAACGGTCGCCGCCCGCCTCTGGTGGATGCTCGACGTCCTCGGTCATTCGCGGGCTGCCGTTCTCGACGGGGGGATCGGTGCCTGGCAGGATGCCGCCCTGCCGGTCACCGCCGCGGTGCCGGCGTACCCGCCCGCGGCGTCCTGGCCCGGCCTCCCGGCGGCGTGGCCCCGCACCATCGCGCGCGAGGAGCTGGCGCCGCGCCTCGGGACCGTGACCCTCCTCGACGCCCGGGCGCCGGAGCGCTATCGCGGCGAGGTCGAGCCGATCGACCGCGTCCCCGGCCACATCCCGACCGCGATCAGCGCCTCGACCGGCACGTTCCTCGAGCCCGGCGGGCGCTTCCTGCCGTCCGACGCCCTGGCGACACGGTTACGAACGCTGGGCGTCGCCGCGGGTCGCCCGACCGTGGTCGCCTGCGGGAGCGGCGTCAACGCCTGCCAGCTCGCCCTCGCGATGCGGGCCGCCGGGCTCCCCGATCCCCTCCTCTACCCGGGCTCGTACTCCGACTGGAGCCGGGCGGGGATGCCGATCGTCACCGGCGACGCGCCGGGGGACAGGCCAGCCGACACGCCGGGGGACAGGCCAGCCGACACGCCGATGGCGGCGGGAACAGCTGAGCCGAGAGGGGCCGATCGTCCCGCTTGACGGGCGTCCGTGCGGCCGGACCATGTGCGGATGGACCTCGCCGTGACGGCCGCACCTGCCCGGGATGCCGAGCGCCCACGTCTCGCCACGCTCGCGATCTACGGGACCGGCATCGGCCTGTCCGCGTTCCTCCTCTTCTCCGTCGAGCCGCTGGTGGGACGCCTCGCCCTGCCCGTCTTCGGCGGCGTCCCGGCCGCATGGGCGACCGTCCTGGCGTTCTTCCAGGCGGTCCTCCTCCTCGGCTACCTATACGGCCACCTCTCGGTGACCCGACTGGGCCTGCGACGGGGATCGATCTTCCACGTCGGCGTCGCCGTCGCCGCGTTCACGCTCCTCCTCGCCGCGCCAGCCGACTGGTCGAACCTCCGCGATCCCGCGATCGACCCGGCTCTCAATCTCCTCCTGATCCTCGCGATCGCCGTGGGCCCGGCGGCGTTCCTCCTCACCGCCACGACTCCCCTCCTCTCGGCGTGGTACGCGACGGTCCGCGACGCGGAGACGCCGGGTGCGGTCGATCCGTACTGGCTCTACGCCCTCAGCAACGGGGCGTCGCTGGCTGCACTGCTCGCCTACCCGCTCCTCATCGAGCCGGCGCTCGGCCTCGCCGCCCAGCGGGCCACCTGGACCGCGGGAGTCGGCCTCTTCGTCGCGGTCGTGACGCTCGGGGCCTGGCGCGTGTGGGCGGTCGTCCCCGTACGCATGGACGTGACGGGTGCGGGCGACGGCGCAGAGCGGGACGAGACGCTCGACACCGCGCCGGTCGAGCGGATCGACGCCCGCCGACGCCTGCGCTGGTTCACCCTCGCGGCGATCCCCACGGGCCTCCTGACCGCCGTGACGACGTTCATCGCGACCGACCTCGTGAGCGCGCCACTCCTGTGGATCGGGCCCCTCGCGATCTACCTCGGCTCCTTCGTGATCGCCTTCTCCGGCCGTGGCAGCAGGCTGGTCCGCTGGGCGACGATCGCGGCGCCCGCGGCGGCCACGCTCCTCTGGGTCCCCCTGGGATCGGGCGGGATCTGGCCGCTGGCCGCCCTCGTCGGGGTCGAGCTCGGCGGATACCTCGTCGTGGCGACGGCCCTGCACGGACGCCTCGCCGCTGATCGGCCCTCGGCCCGCCACCTGACGGAGTTCTACCTCGTCCTCGCCGCGGCCGGCGTCGTGGCCGGCGGATTCGTGGCCCTCGTCGCTCCGCTCGTCTTCCCCGACGTCTGGGAATACCCGCTGCTCGTCGGCATGGCCGTCGCGGCGCTCGCCCTCACCCTCCCGGGATCGGCGCAGACGGCTCGCCCGGCGACCTTCGGAGGCCGATCAACGCGCCGGGGCGTCGACTTCGGCCCGTTCCTCGCCGGGGCACGCGGCCGCATTCTTCCCTACCTTGCGGTCGCGACCCTCCTGCTGGCGCTGCTGGTCGGACAGGGATCGCTGGCGCTCGAGGCGGGCGGCCGCTGGCTGCTCGTCGGCGGCCTCGTCCTCCTCGTCGGCGGGGTGCCGCGCTTCTTCGCGAGCGCCACCGCCGTCGTGCTCGTCCTGGCCGTCCTCGTCCTGCCCCCGACACCGCTCTTCCGCGATCGCAGCTTCTTCGGCGTGACGGTCGTCCTTCCCTCGCCCGACGGCGAGCGCCTGGAGCTCCTCAACGGGACCACCCTCCACGGCGTCCAGTACCGCGACGAGGCCCGTCGCCTCCGTCCGGCGACGTACTACGTCGAGGACGGGCCGATCGGCGACGTCTTCCGCCTGCTCCGGGCCCGGTCGGCCACCGCGGGCCAGGGCCGGACCGTCGGGATCGTCGGGCTGGGAGCCGGCAGCCTGGCGGCCTACGCGAAGCCCGGCGACGCCTGGACCTACGTCGAGATCGACCCGGTCGTCGCGCGCGTGGCCCAGGACCCCGCGTTCTTCACGTACCTGCGCGACGCGTCGGCTCCGCCGGAGATCGTGCTCGGCGACGGTCGATTGGAGCTGGCGCGGGTGCGTGACGACGCCCACGACCTCCTCGTCCTTGACGCCTTCAGCTCGGACGCGATCCCCGTCCACCTCCTGACGATCGAGGCGCTCCGCGACGCGATGCGGACCGTGGCACCCGACGGGCTCCTGGCCGTTCACGTCTCGAACCGCTACTACGACCTGGCCCCCGCGGTCGCCGCCGCGGCCCGCGATCTCGGGCTCGCCGCGCTGCGGCGGACG